>JAFUDL010000370.1 GCA_017459225.1 Kiritimatiellia bacterium | reverse complement strand
GCGCAAGAAGGCCGAGGCGGAGAAGACGGCCGCGAAGGCGAACGCGCCGGATCCAGAGTTCCAGTCCACATACGCCGCCGCGCTCGCGGACATGCGGAAGAAAGACTATCCAGCCGCATCGCAGAAGCTTGAGGTGCTCGAGAAGAAGAACGCCGACAACCTGAACCTGCTTCTCCTGCGTGCGGCCCTGCAGGTCTGCCAGGGCCAGGACTTCGCCGCGCGCCGCACGCTCGAGCGCGCCGCGCGCGTGCATCCCAAGTCGTATCTCCCGCTCTACAATCTCGCGAATCTTTCGCTGAAGATCGACGACGACATCGATGTGGCCCGCCGCCATTACGAAAAGGGACGCTCTCTTGGCGGACCAAGGAACGAGGCGCTGGAAAAGAGGCTTGGAAGGAAATGACGCGTAGCTTTACATCAGCCATCATAGGCGCAGCTGTTGCAGTGCAGTGTCTCGGCGAAGTGCCGGAACCGCCAAACGAGCCGGTGGAGCCGCCTGCCGTCGCGTTCGCCCGCGCCAAGCCCAAGATCATCGAGGAGGCAACGGCGCCCGAAGTGCTGATGGCGTGCCGTTCGATGCTGCCGGTGCGTCCTGTCGCCTTGAACGGCTCGATCATCCTTCGCAACAGGCGCGGAATAGTGCAGAGCGAACACGACTATCGCCTCGTGATGCGGCGCAGGCCGGACGTGTCGCTGATGACGATTCATCTGAGCCCCCGCGGAAAGACGAACGTGACGGCGAGCGTAACGATTTCAAGGCGCGCGGGGAAGCGCCCGACGATACGCCTCGCCAGGGCCGGCTCCGCGGATGCGGAAGTTGTCGACTCGCCGCTTGAGCGCGTGCTGGGAACGGACGTCACCTGGCTTGACCTCACATTTGACTTCCTCTGGTGGACAAATGCCTCGTACGAGGCGGAGCGCGAGGGCGAGAGCGTTCATGGGCAGAAGTGCCGCGTGATCCTAGTGAAGCCCGACGCGGAGATCAAGGGGCTTTCGGCCGTCAGGCTCTGGGTGGACAAGAAGACGGGCTGCCTGATGCAGGCCGAACAGGTGGACGCCGACGGAAAGCCGATTCGCCGCCTGTGGGGCACGCGCGTGAAGAAGTTCGACGGCAAGTGGATGGTGTCCGTATTGGAGGTGGAGACGCTCGGCGAGCGCCACCGCACGAAGATCACGGTTGACGGGCTCAATGAGCTGGACGAGTGACGGATTTCAAGTTGACAAAACGCAGAAAGGAAAAATGAAATGAAGAAACTGATCAAGATAGTCCTCTGGACAATCGCGATAATTCTCGTGCTGACGATCGTGGCGGTGCTTGCCATCCCGCTGTGGCTTGGCCCGACTGTTCGCGGAATCGCGAACGGCGTGGTGCCGGGCATGACAGGATGCGAGTTCAAGCTCGACCAGTGCGACATCAACCCGTATTCCGGCAAGATATTCCTTGGCGGACTTTCTCTCAAGAACCCCAAGGGATTTGACGAGCCTGAGGCGGTGAGCTTCGAGTCGCTCAAGATCGACTTGTCGTTCGCGTCGCTTCTCACGGACAAGATCCACGTGAACGACATAACGCTCGAGAAGCCTTTCGTGAGCTACGTCTTCGACGGCGAGGGCACGAACAACTTCGAGCGCATCGCGGCGTATGTGGCGTCCAAGAGCGGATCCTCCGAGAAAGAGGAGAAGGAGGATAAGGACGACGAGAAGGCCGGACCCAAGGTGCTGATCGACAGGCTCTGCATCAACGGCACGAAGGTCAAGTACCGCAAGGTCTTGATTCCGATTCCCGTGCCCACTTTCACGAAGATCGGCTACGGCAAGGATGACGACAAGAAGAAGGACGACGACAAGAAGGCCAAGACGGAGCCCACCGAAGAGGCGAAGGGCGCATCGTTCGAAGAGGCTGGCGAGCTGATCTGGGATTCCATCAAGGACAAGTTCTCGGTGAGCGGTGCTGGCGGCGATGTTGGCGATGCGGCCGCTGGCGCCGCCACTGCGGTTGGCGGCGCTGCTGTTGATGCGGTGAAGGGCGTGGGCAATGTGGCAACTGACGCGGTCAAGGGTGCGGCCAATCTCGTTGGCGTGGGCGAGGGAACAGCGGTGGGCAACGCCGCTTCCAAGGCCACCGAGGCCACCAAGAACGCTGCATCTGCTGCGGCCGACACCGCCACGAAGGCGGTTGGCGCCACTGCCGACGCCGTGAAGGACGGCGCAAAGGCCGTCGGGGAAGGTCTCAAGAAGCTTAATCCGTTCGGCAAGTGAGCTTGGCTGGAGCAGTGCATCTGATTGGCATCGGCGGCGTGGGCATGAGCGCCCTCGCACAGGCTTTCGTCGATGCCGGATTCGCCGTGACGGGCGCAGACCGTTCGCTAGGGGCAAATGGCGACGGCGAGCGCTCGCCTGTGCTCGCCGCCCTTGAGCGGCAGGGAGTGCGCCTCTTCCCGGATGACGGCTCGGGCGTCGACTCCTCGACGGCGCGCGTCGTGATCTCCACTGCCGTAGAGGATACAAACGCCGGACTCCGCAAGGCGCGCGAGCTGGGCATTCCCGTCACGCACCGCGCGGCGGCGCTTGCCGAAGTGCTTTCCTCGCGCCGTCTAGTGGCGGTGGCGGGAACGTGCGGCAAGTCGACGGTGACGGCCATTCTCGGCCATCTGCTCGTCGGGTGCGGGCTCGACCCCGTTGTGGTCAACGGTGCGCAGATCGCGGGCTGGGACGAAGGCGGCGAGCGCGTGGGCTCCACAAGGAAGGGCGCGGGCGGCTTTGCTGTGGCGGAGGTGGACGAGAGCGACAAGTCGCTTGTCGCGTTCCATCCGTATGCGGCAATCGTCACCAACGCCTCGGCTGACCACTACTCGAAGGAGGAGATGGACGCCGTGTTCGACGCGTTCGTGAAGGACGTGCCGGGTCCTGTTGTGGACGGTCGCCGCGAGCTCAT
>JAFUDL010000369.1 GCA_017459225.1 Kiritimatiellia bacterium | reverse complement strand
TGCGTCCCTGCGCCGTGAACACGGCGTCCTCTCCTTCGGGCATCGTCTCGAACCCGTATGCCGCGAATGCGGTGCGCGCCTTCGCGGCTTCGGCGCGCAGCTCGGCGGACTTCTTCTGCGCGGCTTCTGCCTCCTGCTCGTCGAGGGACTTCAGCTCTGCCAGGCGCTTTGCCGCCTGCTCCTCGCGCGGCGCGAGAGTGCGGCCGCGGTGGGCGATGGCGTCTTTCCAGCCGTATGTGGGCACGAACGCCGATCCCGCTGCCGAGAGCGCCACAACCGCTGCAAGCCAATGCCATGAGTTCGAGTTCTTTACCGTGTCGCCTACGTTCATTTCGCCACCTCCCCCGTCTTCGAGCAGTCAAGCACCAGCGTGAACCTGTTCACGAAAGCCGCGTCGCCTGATTCGTCGTGCGCGGCCTCGTTCTTCACGATGCCAATGCACCTCTCCTTTGCGTAGGCGAGCAGGGCCTCGTTCAGCCTAACTCCGTCCTCAGGATCGGAGAACGCGGCGCGCACTTCGATCCTCTCCCCGCTCTGCTCTATGGCTTCGAGCGTAAGGCTGCGCCCGGCGTGCTTGCAGAAGAAATAGGCCACGTCGATGAAAGAGACGAGCGGCCGGCGCATTTCCATGCGCGCCTTCTGCGCCGCCTCCTCCGCCGCCTTCTCCGCCTGCGCGGCGGAGAGCGCATTGCGCGCCTTCTTGATCTTCTCCTCGAGCGGGCGGAATGCCGCAGCCTCCGCCGCGAGCGCGGCGCACGCCCTGCGCGACTGCACTTCGCATCCCCAGCGGAACAGAGCCGGCAGGGCGAACACCGCCGCCGCCGCCAGCAAAAGCCATCCGTTCGAGAACTTTCTGCGCGGCTCCCACGGGTTCGCCACCGGCACGGCCACGCCGTGCGTGCGGTTGGGCTTTGCGAGAAGGGCCGCGCGCGCCGCCGAAGCAAGCCATTCGTCGCGGCTCTCCTCGACTACGTTCGCGTAGCCTGCGCCGCGCAGCGCCGCCGCAATCTCGGAGTGAGGCAGGGACGGCACGACGACGTGAAGGGGATTTTCCTTGCCGACTCCGGCGATGGCGCGCTGGAGGCGCGCGAGGCCGTTCGCCGCGTCCATGGCAAAGTGGCGAAGTCCGCACGCAACGGTCTGCGGACCGGCATTCGCGCCGCGCGCCGCGGGCACCAGGAAGGAATGCCCAGTGCCCACGATGACGAGCGAGTGGTCGCGGGATGGGCGCCACGCCGCCATCATCGCGAGCTCCAGGGACGCGAAGCCTGCGCATGCAAGACCTGCCTCGGCAAGCGTCGCGTTGAAGTCTTCGGCCATGTCGCCGTCGAATCTCCCCGCGAGGGTGAAAGGCTTTCGCGTGCCGGCCCAGGCGGGCGTCGTGCCCGCGACGAGGAGACTCTCGGTCTCCACGCCCGTCGCCTCCGCTATCGAGGCGCGGATGACGCCATTGGCCCGCTCCAGGCTCATCCCTTTGGGGATCGCGCCCTCCATGCGGTGCACTTCCCCTGCAATGAGAAAGCGCACGCTTCTGCTCTGCGCCCCTACTGCGAGGTCCACAAGCGTCTGCGGAAGCCTGTTCGCGGGTCCGGCAACCGGCGCCGCGATTTCGCGCAGGTCGGCCCCGGCGAGCAGATGCCATGACTGCCCGTCGTGAATCGCCGCCGCATCGTAGCGGCCTTTGTGCTTCTTCTCTTTCATTCTGCCTTGACGAGGTTCACTTTTAGTTCGTTTGTTCCGGGGCGCAGCACGACGTGCTGCGGCGGCGCGCCGTAGTAGAGGCCGCCTTTCTCGGCAAACACGAAGAATGCGCGGCTGCCTGCGGAAAGTCCGGCGTCGATGGAAAGCGAAAGGGAGTTGGTGGCGCAGAAGTGGCGCGTGGCGATGGACATCTCGGTGGCGTCGTCGCCGGTGGGGAGGATTGAAAGCGAAGGCGAGAAGGCGATGACGTGCAGATAGAAGGGCGAGGCGAGCGCTTCGTCCGCGCAGGAGGCGTTGACGGCGAGGGAGAGGGCGTCTGGAGAGCGCACGGGGAGGGTGAAGTCGGCGTCTGGCCAGTCTTTGACGGCGATGCCGTCAGGCGCGCGGTCGCGCCCGCGGCTGATCAGAAGCGTGGTGGTTGCGCCGTTGGTCTGAGCAACGGCGCATTCCCACATGCCCCCGAAGCCGTCGCGCAGGAGGCCGTCCTGCACCACGCGCTCGTTGCAGTACGGGCCGCGCCATCCACAGCCGAGGGAGACCGACGGGTATTTGTTCGTGAGCTCGAAGATGTTCGCGAACGACATGTTGGTGGGGATGAGTGGCGCGGTCATGGACACAAATGGCGGGGCGAGCTTCAGGAGATTTGTCGTCGCCGTGCCGCCCGCTTCGTCCACCGAGACTTCGCATGATGTTTCCCGGGAAAAGAGGAATCCGAGGCGGCCGAGGTTCTGCGCCTCGGTCGCCGATGGGTCGAGAAGGGGGCCCATGTCGGATACGATGCTAAGGCCGTCAGCCCGCTCAAGTGCGTCGCGCATCGCCTCGCCCTGGCGGCGCGTCCTCTCCTCGCGCGCGCGGTCCAGCGAGCCGCCCGACGATATGGCCACGCTGATGGCGAGGCTTGCGAGAATCACAAGCACCACCAGAAGCTCTACGAGCGTCATGCCTTTTTTCAGTCCACCACTCATACTTTTCAACTTTTCAACTTTTCAACTTTTCAACCCTACTTGTACACCGTGTCGAAGTTGAGAAGTTCTACGAAGAAGACGCCGCATGTCTCGTTGTACGTAGTGACTGCTCCGGTTGCCGCGTCGACCGGAGCGGCGGCGTCTGGGCCGCTGTAGCGGCGGTTCCCGCGGAAGCGCGCGATCTCGGCTTCCTCGTCGAAGAGCCGCGGATCCTGCGCCGCCATCAGAAGCAGACGGCGGTAGATGGGCTGCCCGGTGCGCTCGTCGGCGCAGTGCTCCATGTAGACGACCCGGTAGAAGCCGCCGTTTTCGTCGTCGTACTTGGTCTTGGGCTGCGGGAAGCGGATCTCGGCGTCGGAGACTGCGGCGTTGGAGACGGCGCGCCTTTTCTGGAGCACGGCTTCGGGCAGGCCACCGCCGGAAGCGGCGGCAACGCAGTCCACGCGCTGCGCGGTGGAGATGTAGGGCCCGCGCCAGCCGTTGCCGGTGAGCGGCGAGGACGAGTGGAATTCGTACTTTCTCGCTTCGTCGTCGGAAAGGAATATCTGGTTCTCGCGCGTGCCGGCGGAAAGGTCGCCGACAGACTTCTGGAACAGCATCCAGAGCCCGTAGCGCTCGAAGAATTCAAGTGCGCCGTAGAGGCGCTGCGGGTCGTCGGCCGGCATGGAGGCGTTGAACGTCTGCGTGTCGCCGGCGATGAACGCGAAGTCCGCCGTGGGCATGGGCGTTGCGCTGCCCGGCACGGTGAGGCCGTCCATCATCTGGGCCGCGTTGTCGGCCCAGAACCGCTGGAAGGCGTCGCGGATCTGCCCCATTTCATGGAGCGTCATCTGCTTCTTCGCGTCGTCCACGAGCGTGCGCCCGTATGTCACGA
>JAFUDL010000368.1 GCA_017459225.1 Kiritimatiellia bacterium | reverse complement strand
GCGCTTGCCGTTGCGCTATTGTCGGCGCAGGCGGGCGCGCTGATTCCAATGTATCCCGATTCCGTCAAACGCCTCGGCAACCCCGGCACAGACGACCTCGTGCTCTTCTGCGCGCCCAACCACGCAACTACCCAACTACCTAACCACGCAACCATTTACGAAGACGGCGGCGACAATGCCGACTACGCGACGAACTTCCGCCGCACGACGATCCGCCGCGAAGGAAACCGCGTTACGATTGCGCCGCGCAAGGGATCCTACACACTCAAATTCCCGCTTGCCGCAGTACCGCTCGCCGTGAAGGTGAATGGCAAGGAGTGCGCGTGGGAATACGACGCAGAGGATCTGGCCGTGCTCGTGAAGACGCCGCCGCAGGACGGCACGCACGAGACGGTGGTGGAGCTGGTGTATGGTAGTGCACAATCACCGAGCGCGCCGTCCGCCGTCTTCAACGGCCTGAAGGGCGAACATACGCGCGTCGCCGCGCTCACGGATGACTTCCGCCTCGCCCTTGCCGGACGCGGCTGGCCGAAGGCCGCCGCGAACCTCCCCACGTCGTGGCAGATCATTTGGAAGACGCGCGATGCGATCGCGGCGCATCCCGCCGACGCGGCGAAACTGCTTGCCGAGCGCGCCGCCGCGCTGAAGACTTTCGCCGAAAAGGACTGGCCGCGTATTGAGAAGACATTCAAACCCGAGTTCATCAAGCGCATGCGCGTTTGGCTTGAAGTTTCCAAAGGCTTGCCTTTTCCCGCATCTCATGATATCATATCTGACCAGCGATGAAAAGGACAGTTGGCATGAAACGAATTTTGACCGTTATTGCCGCGCTTGCCGTTGCGCTATTGTCGGCGCAGGCGGGCGCGGGCGTGATGCGCTGGCAGGTGACAGGAATGGAGGGCTCGGCGTCGCGCTATGTGATGGCTGGTCGGCTGAGGCACATGGAGAGGCCGCAGTCTGGCGCGAGCGCGCTTTGGAGCGGCTGGGGAGTGCCAGGCACGGCGATGTACGTGATGCGGCGAGAGCTGTGGCAGCATCTCCAGTGGTGGCTTGTGGCGCATGGGCGCGTGGCGGCCGGAGAGACGGCGGTGCCGAGCTATCGCGACCTGATATCGAGCGGATACATCTCGGTGAACACGATAGGCATGCCCGAATGCATGGGCAACAACAGCAAGTAGAACTGGAGGGAGCGGATGCGCAGCTACTACGAAGAAGAAGAGGGTGAGGAGCTCGGGGAGGACGGCCAGCCGGCGCAGAGGACGTTTCTGCCGGACGAGCATCTTCGCGTGATGGACTGGTTTCTCGCGGTGGTGCTTGCGGCGCTGGTCTTCGTGGGCATGAGTTTCTTCTCGTTCCCGGGGCTTGTGCCAGAGGTGTGGAACAACGCGGCTGTGGCGGCGGGTCTTCGTCCGCCGGCCGACGTGTTTCCCGGCTTCTGGCGCATGGTAGTGCGCCTGTTCTTCCTCGGCGGGGCGCCGGTGGGTGAGATGTGCCTGCGCTTCGCGGGGCGGGTGTGCGCGGCGATCACGGCCGGCATGGTGTATCTCTTCCTGCGTTCGCTGCTGGCGCTGCTTGTGCGCGGGCGGCTGCGCACGTCAGACCGCCGGTATCTCGTGCAGTATGTGGCGTCCTTCCTTGGAGCGCTCTTCTTCGCGTGCTCCGATCCCGCATGGCGCGCGGGGCAGGCGTTCACGCCGGAGGGACTGCAGGTGATGCTCACGCTCGGCGCCGTCACTCCGTTCGTGATCTTCATGCTCGACGGCAGCCTCTTCTGCGCATACGCGTCGATGTTCCTCCTCGGCGCGCTCGCGGCCGAGACGCCTCTCGGTTTCGTGCTGCTCGCGATGTGCTGGATAGTATACCGCATGGCCCTCACGCACGACGCGCTCTGCGAGAACATGCCGCTTCTCGAGCCGCTCACGGCCCAGACGGCGAAGTGGAACCTCACGTTCTTCTGGGGGCTCGGCATTGCCGCGGGCGCGGCGCTCAACTGCTGGTCGTTCATAAAGATGGGCGGCCAGGCGCCTGTCCAGGGAGGACTTCCGCTCGCGTACGCCCTCAGGTGGTGGGCGATATTCACGGGCACTGCGGACGGGCTCGGCTGGGTGCTCGCGTTCGCCATCTGCGTGCTGCCGTTTTCGGTGGCGTGCGTGACGCTGCCGCGCGCAGTTGACGAAGAGAACTTTCTGCCGTACCATGTGGGAGCGCTCGTCTTCATAGCGGGAATCGTTGCGTACTCCCAGCTCTCGATGGTGCCGCAGCTGTGGTTCTGGACGTGGAATCCTCTCACCGCAGTGCGTTCCGCGTACTTCCTGCAGATGTTCCTGCTTCTCTCGGCCTGTACCGTCACGTACCTCATCACCGTTCTTGGATGCGACGCCTGCTGCCGCAACCACGCCAAGCTCTCCAGCTTCCGGGCGATGGACGACGACGCGGAGGTGCCGCTTGACCTTCCGCGCGGCAAGCGGCATGGCCTTGTGGTGCTGTTTGTGGCATCCGTCATCTTCTGCGCCGGGGTGCTGCCCGGCCGCACGCTTCAGCGCACGCGCGAGATGCTTGCGATAGTCGACGACTTCGCCGAGGAGGTGCTGCGCGAATGCGGCGACGCGGAATGCATATTCACCGACGGCGCATTCGACGGCCGCCTCGAGCTCGGCGCGGCCGCCAAGGGACGCAAGCTCGTGGCGCT
>JAFUDL010000038.1 GCA_017459225.1 Kiritimatiellia bacterium | reverse complement strand
TATGAGTGCCGGGAGTTGGAGTCCAGGCGAACGGCGCGAGGCCAACGGTCTCGCCGCTCGGCGCACCGTCCACGAACCACCACAGTCTTCCGTCCGCCACGTTGCCAACCACCTGGCACACCACCTTCTGCTGCGGCAGCCCTGGCACGAGGCAGAACGTGGCGTCGTTCTCGGGCTTCGAGATGGAGAGCTGTTCCGTACGCCCTGCGATGCCGGAGAACGCCGCAAGATATGCGTCGTTGCGCACCACAAGGCGTCCATCGGCGTCACGGCCGTGCACGCCGCAGAGGGAAGAGGCGCTGTGCCCTGCGATGAACCGCCCTTCCTCCGTCTTCGGGCAGTCCGGATTAGCCGGAAGCCCCGTGAGTGCACAGACCATGCGGGTCTTCACGTCGCCCGGCTCAACAAACCAGGGTCCACGCCCGGAAGGATACAGCAAGCGCGCGATCTTCCACGCGACAGGCGCGGCCGCCTTTGCGCCCACGAGCGTCTTGTCGCCGAAAGATCCGAACTTATGCCCGCACCAAACGCCCACCACGTACTCGGGATTCCAAAGGACGGTCCATGCGTCGCGGTAGGCGGCGCTGGTGCCGGTCTTCCACGCGAAGCGCGGCGCGGCAACGTCCGCCATGTGCCCGAGCGAGGCGGTGCTCCGCTCGTCGCCGGAAAGCATGTCCGAGACCAGATGGCATGCGCCCTGCGAGAACACCCTCACCCCTGGCTTGCATCCCGCGCCCGCCGTTTCGCTCTTCAGCGCGCACGGCGCGCGGTATTCGCCGCCTCGTGCGATTGCGCCATACGCGCCAACAAGCTCTAGAAGCGTCGTCTCCACGTTGCCTATCGCCATGCCAAGGCCGAACGATTCGTCGTCCCCGTTCATGTGCGAAAGGCCAAGCGTGCGCAGAAGCGTGCCAAAGCGCGTCACGCCCACGCGGCGCAGCAGCTGAACGAAAGGTATGTTCAGGGAAAGCACAAGCGAGTCGCGCAAAGTCACGAGGCCGCGGTAGCGTCCGTCGAAGTTGGTGGGCGCATATCCCTTGAACGACAGCGGCAGGTCCGCAAGGCGCTCCTCCGGCGTTGCGAGGCCGCGGTCCATCGCGAGGGCGGCGAGAAAAGGCTTGAGCGAGGAGCCTGCAGGACGCGGCGCGCAGGCGGTGTTCACCTGCCCGTTCACCTGGTCGAAGTAGTTCCCGCTGCATGAGAGCGCCACCACCGCCCCAGTGTCAACGCGCATCACCACGGCGGCTGCGGACCACCCTCCGTGCCGCGACGCTCCTTCCACCGCCTCCTCCACGATCTTCTGCACATCGGCGTCGAGCGTGGTCTCGAAGTCGCCCCCCTTCCTCTGCGCGTCTCTGTTCCTTCCAAGCCTCTGCATCGCCCAGTCGCAGAAGTACGGCGCGTTGAACGGACGCGGCGCCCTGCAAACGACCGGCCTCACGGCCGCGGCCGCCTTCGCCTGCTCCGGCGTGAGCATTCCCATCAGCTCCATGCGCCGCAGCACGTATTCCCTGCGCTTCAGCGCGCGGTCGAGCCAGCGGTCCGGACGAAACCGGCTAGGCGCCTGCACCATTCCTGCCAGCAGCGCCGCCTCTCCAGGCCCCAGATCCTTCGCCCGCTTTCCGAACCAACCGCTCGCCGCCGCCTCGATTCCTATGAAGTTTGATCCATACGGCGCCCGGTTCAGGTACTGCGAAATGATCCACTTCTTGTCCTTCTTACGCTCCATCTTGAGCGCCTTTATCGACTCAATCGCCTTCCACTTCAGCGTCTTCGGATGCGGATCGATAAGCCGCACCGCCTGCATCGTGATGGTGGAAGCTCCAGAGACGCGGCGGCCCGTGAGGATGTTCTGCACTGCCGCGCGCAGAACGCTGAGCGGACGCACCCCGCAGTGAGTCCAGAACGTGCCATCCTCCGACGCCACGAGCGCCTTCACGATCCAGTCGTCGCCATCCGCCTTGTAGTACGGTCTGCAGTCCACATCCCCATCGCCCAGCGACACGCGCAGGACCTCTCCCGACGAATCGCGCAGCACCACGCCGCCGGGATAATCGTTCGTGCCCTCGTCGGTCCAGTCTATCATGCACCATGCAACGGCGAACGCGAGCATGCCCGCCACAAAAGCAGCAGCCGTGGTCCAGCATAAGATCTTCAACGCCAATTTCAATCTTTTCTTCGTCTTCTCTCGCATTTTCTCTCACCTTGAACAAAAACACCGTCTGCGGACAAGCCACCAGTCCGCTTCCTCATCTATATGCTATTCGCTTCCCTCGCCCTTTTCTTACATCGCAAGTCAAACAATATTCACCCACTTCTTGTAAAAGGCGGAGAATTTCATAATGCCACAATGACAAGCACGACAGCCGACAGAGGACAAAGGATCTGGCTGCAGAGTGCATCGTGAGATCCAGCCTTCATCCTCTGTCCTCGATGTCCCGTTCTACAAGCGTCCTTATGGGGAATGTCAGCTTCTGGCAACTGCGAAGTCGACGAGGTGGCGCGTCTTCGAGTCGAAGGAAAGCCCGATCAGCCACACTGGGCGCGGATCGGCCTTGAACGGCTCGGCGTATCCCCTCTCGCGGATCTGCTTGAACGCATTGTCCACAGGCTCGTCGACCTTCAGCTCGAAGATGCAGACCATCGCGGGATGCTTGGCCACGACGTCGGCGCGGCCGTTCGACTGCATGTTCTCCATCGTGAAGTCGAAGCCCTGGCT
>JAFUDL010000367.1 GCA_017459225.1 Kiritimatiellia bacterium | reverse complement strand
TTTCCGCGAATTCCGTGGTCGAGGCCGCGCCGATGCGGCTTGGCCTATCTTCGCGGGCAGCGGCAGGGCGGCGGACACCGGAGGACGGGCCTCGGGCAATTCGCCGGTCTCGGCATCGCACACGAAATTGTAGGCGGCGGCCCGGCGCGCGGCACTAGCGGCAACCGGCCTTCCATCTGCCCGTGCTTACCATGTCATACCTGATAAGCAGCCTCAGGAGCTTGCAACAAATCAGAGAAGGCACGACTAGAAGTCGCCCAGCGGGTGCTTTACCGCAATGATACGCAATTGCCTTGCGTTCGTCGTCGGTGAGCGGCAGCCCGCATTCCTCCAGGATGTCCAGCGACCGCTGCCCATGCCCACGGCCATCACTAGGCCTTGTCTTCCCGAGATCATGAAACAACGCGGCCACAACAATGCTCTCCGGCGAAAGCCCGCCGGCGTGATGGCACATGGAGTCGTACACCTCCAGAGAATGCCGCGCGAGACCACCTTCTCCCGTATGATGAGAGTAGCAGCCACGCGTGAAATAGCTGCTGGCGTCAAGATACTCGAGCACCTTGTCGGTCCCCGTGCGCTTGATAGTATTGACCAGTTCGATGATTCGGTTCTTGTCGTTCATGCTTTCATTTTTCCTTTCCATGCCTGCCATTATATCAAACGCAAACCCAGACTTTTACCAGCGCCAGAAAAAATCGTCATGACGCGACGGTCAGGCGCTCCAATACTGCCTCGCCGCGTGCGTGACCTCCACCTCCACGCCCGCGATGCCCGCCAGACGCTCGGCGAAGCGCTCGGCGAGATACACCGAACGGTGATGTCCCCCGTAGCAGCCGAATGCGACCTGCAGGTGGTCGCGGCCCTGGACCATGTACGCGTCGATGGACTGCCTCACAAGCGACTCGGCCGCATCCAGGAAACGGTTGACTTCCGCCCTGTGCTTCTCGAAGAATTCCTCGACTGGCTTGTCGAGGCCGGAATAGCCGCGCAGGGAGACGTCGTCGTGAGGATCAGGCATGCATCGGCAGTCGAATACGAACCCGCCCCAACAGTCGTCCTCGGGGTCGTCCGGAATCCCCCGTGGATAGGAGAACGACAACACCGCGATCTTGATGCGGGGGCTTGGGCTTGTCGTCCAGGCCCAGGATCTCGTCGTCGCACCGCAGCAAACGGATCTCGTAGTCGGCCGCCTCGGCGATGAGCGCATACTCCTCCGCGTCCTGGGGCACGGTCTTGGACGCTTCAGCCGCCATCGCCGCGAAGTCCGCGGCAAGTGCCTTCAGCCATCGGACATGCTCATGGATGTCGGAGCTATAGCGTCCTTTTGCTTCCCCATACGGGTTCATCGCGGAATTCTCGGCTATGTGCCTGATCTTCATCTCGCGCGACATGTTCTTCTCGCCCGGCATGTATTCCCTGAAGCGATGGAAGACCGATCCATATTCCCCTGCCCAGTGGTGCGGACAGCACCATTCGAAGTCGCCGATCATCACCCCCTTGCCATTGACGTGCGTCACCTCCGCGGCCACGCCAAGCTCCCTCATCTTGTCCGCCACGACACACGTCATATTATTGAGACCATGCGGACGTTTGTCCACCACGTATGGTATCGGCGCCGCAAAGCGATAGAGCTTGGCCCAGTGTCCAAGCCGGAGTTTGCGAAGCACTTTGTCCGGACACGTCGTCAGCAGCCCTGGATGATCGCACAGCAGGTCGCAGACGCGGTCCACCGGAAATTCATCCCACTTGTCGCACTGCCGCGCCAGCTCGGCATTGTTCGGGCAGAGCGACAGTATCCACAGCCACTTCTCCATACTCCAGCCGCTTTTGTCGACCTTGTCCCCAAGCTCCGGGCGGCATCTGAGCACGCCCTCCAGCAAGCCTTCTTTCTCCAGCCTGCCCAAATCGCAGTGCACCCAGAACTGCGGCTGATCCACAAGCAGCCGATGCCAGTCATGCGCGTCCATCATCTCCCACCCGCCAAATTCGCCGCACTTCGCCGCGAATTCCGGGCGCTTCTTGAGAAGATCGCGCCATCTGGCGCCATTCAGCTTGCTCCAGTCGCAGAGCGCCGACTTCGAGGGATCTTTGATCAGTAGCTTGACCCATTTGCCGCCGTCAAACCTGGAGTAGTCGCGTTCCGTCATGGTTTCGCAGTTGTTCTTCGTCATAGTCATCATCTTTCTAGAGGTTGAAGTTTAGAGGTTGAAAAAGTCTTCGGCCGTCATTGTCTCGTCGCCATTAAGGCAGCGGGCGCGCTTGGCTTCCCGGGCCTCCTCGAGCGCCTGTCTCTCGCCAGCCCGGCCGGCGATGATCGCTGCCGCGCGGACGCGCGATACGTTGTAGATGCGCATGACCATCTTCAGCTTCAGTTCGGCGAAGAGGTCCTTGTCGGCGCCCTTGCCGCGGTTCCTGCCCCTGCGGAGAGGTGCATGCTTCTTCTTTTTCTTGGATATGCCGAAGACCTCTTCGGCGTCAATATAGTCGTCCATAGCGGTAGTCCTTCTAGATTGTTGTCCCGTCTATAAGGGAAATCCCTCTCATGAGCACTTTCTTACGGGGAAAAAACATTTTCTTTTGAAAGGTCATGTTCTGACCGGCGGTGGTCAGAACATGACCAGTGTTGGCCTTAGGCGCAGAGGAGCTCCGCGAGGACGCTTCCGGGCCTACGGACGGCCTCCGCGAGCGCGAGGCGCACGCGGTGGCACATCTGGTGGAGGTTGTTGGCGGTGCGTGCCTCCGGGACGGCCCTGACCACCTCGTCGGCGGTGTACTCGTCCAGAAGGTACATGACGAGCGCCCTGTACTTGGCCTTGGGGCTCTTCCACGTGCGGCACGCGTCCCACACCGCCGCGCAGACGGCGCGGCGCAGAAGTTCGGCGTCAATGCGCCCGACGTCGGGCATGCACGAGAGCTTCTCCGCGAAGCCTTCGGCGAAGTCCTCGGGGAGCGACTCGAACTTCGCTGCCTTGCCGCGCATGTTGCTGAGCACGCCCCGCGCCTGCCAGCATAGGAACGAGCGCCACTCGGAGACGGTCTTCGGCTCAAGCTCCTTCTCGAGCCTCAGGTTGGCGGAGAGCCCCGCGACCTTCAGAAAGGCCTCGTGCACGGCCTCCTCGATTTCATCCGGCGAGCCATACTTGGATAGCGAGCGGGCCAGCGGCTTGCGCCACTGTCCGTAGAGTTCCCCCCAGGCCTTGGGCGTGGGGACGAACTTGGTGTCGTCGTCGTTGCTGATGGTGATGTGTGGTTTAGACATAGTGTCTCCTTTGGGTTGACATTTTCTTATGCAGACGCAAAAACATCCCCTGCCACAGCCGGTTCATTGAAAAACGTCAATGAACTGGCTCTCGTCTGCGCCAATCGTTGCCAGATGGAAACATTCCACATGAACTAAACTCGTCCCGTCAGAGTCTTTCCATTCGACCGTCCCCCGGTCTCATCAGCTCAAGCCTCAAACACTCACAATCCTCAACTATTCAACTCCTCAAAAAGGAAATTCAATGACGCTCGATTCCACTACCGTTATTCCATTCCCCGACCTGCGGCCTGGGCCGCAATCTACTCGAAGATGCGGCGATCCGAGCATGTCAAGCTCTTCCACGTTCTACTCCGCCTGTGCGGCGGCCAGGTAAGGGCGAAGCCAATCCTCCAGCCTGTACTCGTTGCCAAGCATTTCCGTGATGTACGTGTTGAAATCGAATGGAAGGCGGCGAATCGTAATCGTCTGTGCGCCTGCATCGTAGATGCAGTATGTGCTGCAAAGATCGAACCGTGGGTAGCCCACGCTTCCGACGTTGACGGTGTAGCGGCTTGTCTGATCCAGCGCGAGCGTGACCGACTCTGCATCTTGAGCTGGACGCCTGAGGATTTCCGCTGCTTTCTGGCGGCATTTGCCATTGCCCGTCATTTCCCAGACGGCGGCCTCGTGAGTATGTCCACAGAACATCAGACGCTCGTCTCGAGTGTAGAAGTTCAGTTCCGCCTTCTCACAGTCACTGGTGTAGTTCCACGCACTTGGATCTGTGAAATCACCGTGCGTGCAGACGAATCCTGCCTCCTCGTGCGTGTACCCGCGAGCGCGCAGCCATGCGCGCTCCTCATCCGTCAACAGCTCGCGCGCCTTTCGGTCTAGGAGGTAGTGGTTGTTCATCTTAACATCCCATTCAGGCTCTAAACCCACGCACGCCGAGTCGTGATTGCCCATCAGGACAACGTCGAAGTTCTTGCGCGCAAGCTCCAACGTTCTCTTCGGGTCATAGCCGTACCCAGTGATGTCGCCGAGCAGGATGAACTTGCCGCATCCGGCTGCGCGCGCATCCAGCAGAGCCGTCTCCAGCGCTCCGGGATTCGAGTGCACGTCGCTCATGACTGCGTATCTGTCATTCTTGCTTATTTGGTTTTCGTTTTGTTTTTCTGTCATTGGTTATCTCCCAACTAAATCATAGCACTGCCCGTCTGTTGGCCTCAGGCTCGAACCTCGCGGCCTTGCCGCGCATGTTGCTGAGCGCGTTCCACGCCTGCCAGCACAAAAATGCGTGCAATCGCTCCCACTGCATCCAGACAATGCCCTATGACCTAGAACGTACAGTGGGAGCGAATCTTATATCT
This sequence comes from Kiritimatiellia bacterium, assembly GCA_017459225.1. Classification (GTDB taxonomy): domain Bacteria; phylum Verrucomicrobiota; class Kiritimatiellia; order RFP12; family UBA1067; genus RUG572. Next base: position 831 of record JAFUDL010000367.1, on the reverse strand, counting down.
AGAACCAGTACTGGCTGGTTCCCACTGCTTCGAGCAGCTCCTTGCCCAGAGAATAGGCGTTCTGAGCGTCCTCGACGACGAGGTATTCGGAGAGGCTGTGAGCGAGTTGACCTCCGTTGCCGACGTTGAAGCACATGACGTTCGTCTTGTCGCGGATCTGGGTGACGTCGGTGAAGGGCTCGTCGTTGAAGCGCGTGACCCCGTGGCGGGCGCAGACCGGCTGCAGAATCTCCTTGAAGAAGCTGTCGGTGTAGAGCAGGCGGTTCGAGCAGGTGCGGCTTGCGCGGTTGCGGTCCGGCGAGTCGTTCGACAGGCAGAAGCCCACATCCGCGAACCAGTCCACGTCGAGCTCGCGCGATCCAAGCATGCCCAGCTCCTCCTCGACGAAGAACGCCGCCTTCGCCACGGGCAGGGCGTCCACGAGCGCGAGCGCGATGGCGCATCCGAGCTTGTCGTCCGCGCCGATGCCGCCCTCCTTCGTGTAAAGCTCCGTACGTCCGCCGCGGACGCGCTCCTGCACGTTGAGCGGTTCGCGGCGTTCGACGAAGGCGCCTTGCCAGTCCTGGACAGTGTCCATGTGGTTTACAAGGCACGGATAGCGTCCGTCCGTGGCGCCTTTCGTCAGGTAGAGGTTCCCCTTGCCGTCGCGGCAGTGGGCCATCCCGCGTTCGTCCGCATAACGCTCGATGAACTCGCGGAGCATCGACTCCTTGCCGGAGCAGGAAGGCACCGACATGACCTTTTTGATGAATTCTTTATTCATTTGTTTTTCCTTTCAGATATTGAAACTTTATTGCTGGGCAGACATTGTTAACACATCTTCGGTCACGC
>JAFUDL010000366.1 GCA_017459225.1 Kiritimatiellia bacterium | reverse complement strand
TGCGGGCGACGGATTGGTCGACGGGAGGCCAGCTGCGCGCTGGCGCGGCTTCAATCTCCTTGAAATGTTCCACATGGGCCGCGGGGCGAAGCCGGGCGAATTCCTCGAGAGCGACTTCAGGATGATGCACGAGTGGGGCTTCAACTTCGCGCGCCTTCCGATGGACTATCGGTTCTGGATAGTGGACGACGACTGGAACAGGATTGACGAATCGGCAGTGGCGCACATCGACCGAGCAATTGCGCTCGGACGGAAATGGGGCGTGCACGTGCAGGTGTGCATGCACCGCTGCCCTGGCTACACGGTGGCGCGTCCGCACGAGAGCCGCGACCTCTTCACGGACCCAGAGGCGCAGCGCGTGTGCGCCATGCACTGGGCCTATTTTGCGAAACGCTGGAAGGGCATTCCGAACGAGGCGCTAAGCTTCAACCTCTTCAACGAGCCGCCGAACGTCTCCGAGGAGAAGTATGCGCCGGTGGTCAGGCTGCTGGTGGACGCTATCCGCCGCGAGGATCCTAAGCGCTTCATAATTCTTGACGGCATTGCCTGGGGGCAGCGTCCGCTAAAGGCGGCGTACGGCCTTGCCGGCGTGGGACAGGCCACTCGCGGCTACGAGCCGTCGAGCGTGAGCCACTACCTGGCGCCGTGGGTGGGCACGCCATCGGCGAAGCCGGTGTGGCCGCTTCAGCTCGACGCACCGGCGGGCATACTCGCTGGTACGGGCAAGCGGGAGCTGCGCGCTCCGCTAGAGGTGCGCGACCTGCCGCCATGCCGCGTCGCGGTGCGCTGGGGACGCGTTTCTGGAGAGGTGAAGGTGCGCTTCACGGCAGACGGGCGCACAGTGGCGGAGGCTGTGTTCGATCCAAAGTCGGGTGCGCCAGGATGGGAAGACGTAAAGTACTATCCTCAGTGGCGCATACATCAGGGCTCCTACACGCGCGCGACGGAGTTCGAGCTGCCCGCCGGCGCACGGTGTCTGGCCGCCGAGGTCGCGTCGGGCGACTGGATCGACTTGGCGTCGCTCACGTTCACGGCGCAGGACGGAAGAAAGGCCGAGTTGCATGTGAGCCGCAACTGGGCCAAGCCGCGCAACTTCAGCCAGAGGTTCGCTGGATTCGACGCGAAGGAGAAGTTCGTGCCGGCGGACGCATCGCGTCCGCGCCGTTACGCCGATCCCGGGCGCGAATACCTCTACAGGAGGATGTTCGTGCAGTGGGACGAGGCACTTGCAAACGGCACGTTCGTGATGGCAGGCGAGTTCGGCGTGTGGAAGATGACGCCGCACGACATCGCGCTAGACGTCATTGAGGACTATCTTTCGCTCTGGAAGGAGCGTGACATGGGCTGGGCGCTATGGAACCTGCGTGGCGATTTCGGCATTCTCGACTCAGGGCGCGCTGATGTGAAATACGAGGACTACAAGGGCCACAAGCTCGACCGCAGGCTCCTTGAACTCCTTCAGCGCTACTGAAGCCGCAGCACGTCACGCGTCCACGTGCCGCTACTTCTGCCATTGCGAGCGGTCTGCGGGAGCCTGGCGGCGGCCGAACAGCTTTGAGAGATATCCTGTGGCGTATATCCACGCGGTCATCTCGCATACGGGCACATGGTAGAGCCATGCGAGTGATGGGCGGCGCGCCATGCCGATCAGCATTTGCACCGCGAACGGCAGCACGGTGGCGGCGGATAGGCAGAAGAGCGCGATCCCCGAGCGGCGCTGGCTGTTCCATGGATAGGTGCGCTGCTTTTCCTGGGCGAAGAAGAGGAAGTCGCGTATGCGGCGGCGCTGCTTTCGGGCGAAGTCGCCAAGGCGAGCGCAGTAGAGATGCACGATGCCGGTTTTCACCTTCGCCACGCACACTGAGCCGTCGCGGCGGATGCGGTCGTAGAGGATGTCGATGTCGAAGAGGTAAGGATCCCAGCCGGAGCCTTCAAGCAGAGAACGGCGGAAAACGAAGCCGTTTGCGCCGATGGTGGGAATCGATGTGCCGGAGAGGCGCAGCTTGAGCCAGTCTCCGCGGTCTTCGGAGGGAATGTCGAGGCCTGTCCATTTGCCTGTGATGCCGCAAGTGCGGTCGTAGTTGCGCGTGAAGAGGCAAAGAGGGTCGTTCATGCCGAGGAGGGCGAAGTAGCGCGTGAGTGATGGATCCTGCGCGCGTACCGTGTATGAGATTGGCTCCGATGCGACCACATCGGGATCGGAGAAGGGGGCGAGTAGGCGCGAGATCCAGGAGGGGTCGGGCAGGATGTTGTCTGAATCGACAAGGGCGATCACGTCGCCTGATGCAGCCTTTATGCCGACGGTCTTGCCGGCCTCGCCGGTTTTGAGGGGATTGGGCACGACGATGTCCACGCCGGCGGCGCGGGAGATCTCAAGCGTGCTGTCGCTGGAACCAGCGTCGGCAATCACGATTTCATACGAGCTGCGCGGCACGTCCTGGGCGCGGATGGCGTCCAGGCATTCTCCGAGCGTGCGTGCGGAGTTCAGTGTGGGTATGACGATCGAGAGTTTCACGTGCGCAAGATTATATCAAAAACATGGGGAGTTTTGAAAGTGCGAAGGTTTGCATTCGGAAATCTTGCTCTCGCGGGGAGCGAGGAGATTTGATATAATAATTCGCATGAAAACAACGATTGCACTAGCTGCGCTTGCCGTCTACATGGGAATTGAGTGCCATGGCGCGGCGGCGAATCAGGAGACAGCGCCGAGGAACGTTCCCGAACTAATGCGGACGTTCGACGGAGCGGAGGTCAAGAGCCTGGACGACTGGGAGAGAAAGCGGGCACCAGAGCTGCTGGCGCGCTTCGAGAAGGAGGAGTACGGGCGGCGCCCCGCGGCCGCGTGCGAGCGCGCCCGCGTGTCGTTCGACGTTTACGACGAGCGCGAGGTGATGGACGGCAAGGCGCTGCGCAAGCTTGTTCGAGTGACATACAAGGGTCCAAACGGCGACTTCTCGTTCCCGTTCACAGCATTCATCCCCAAGGCGAAGAAGCCCGTTCCGGCGTTTGTCCTCGCGGCCAACATCAAGCGCGGCACGCTTGACGAGAAGCAGGCTCTCACGAGCGTCTTCTGGCCGGTGGAGGAGATCGTGGCGCGCGGCTACGCTACGGCGGCGTTCAGGTTCGACTGCGTGGCTGCGGACAGAAAGGGCGCCGGTTTCTCGCAGGGCGTCTTCTCGGCCGTGCAGCGCGAGGGAGAGCGCAACGACGAATCGTGGGCCACGCTCTCCGCCTGGGCCTGGGCCGATTCGCGCATCCTCGACTGGATGGAGATGGAACCTCTCATCGACGCGAAGCACGTTGGCGTGGTGGGGCACTCCCGCGGCGGCAAGACCGCGATCTGGGCCGGCGTTACGGACAAGCGCTTCGCAATGGTTTGCTCCAACAACTCTGGCTGCAGCGGCGCGAAGCTGAACCACATCGATCTTCCGAAGTCGGAGCACATCTCTCAGATTCTCAAGAACTTCCCATACTGGTTCTGCGTCAACTACCGCAAGTACGCCGGCAAGGATATGGAGATGGACTTCGACCAGCACGAGCTTCTGGCGCTCATCGCGCCGCGCCTTCTCTGCATCGCGTCTGCGACGGAGGACTCCTGGGCTGGGCAGCAAGGCGAATGGTGGGCTGCAAAGTTGGCCTCGCCAGCATGGACACTCTACGGGAAGAAGGGGCTTGTGGCGGACAAGTACCCCGCGCCCGAGAAGCCGCAGCAGAATGGATGCATCTCGTACCACCTCCGGAAGGGTCCGCATTTCCTGGCCTCCTACGACTGGCACAGGTACATGGACTTCGCCGACCGCCACGGCTGGCATTGAGGCCGCCCGCGAAATTTGGTATAATTAAATCATGAATAAAACTCTAGAAGAGATCGAACAGCTGCGCCGCGAGCGGAAGGCCGTTGTGCTGGCGCACAACTACTGCCGCGGCGAGGTGCAGGACATCGCCGACTTCACGGGAGATTCGCTCGAGCTCGCGCGTCGCGCGGCTGGAGTGGACGCAGACGTGATAGTGTTCTGCGGCGTCTACTTCATGGCGGAGACCGCCGCCATCCTCAACCCGGGCAAGACCGTGCTCGTTCCCGACGCGACAGCGGGCTGCCCCATGGCCGACATGATCACGGCCGATCAGCTGCGCGCGCTCAAGGCGCAGCACCCAGGCGCGGCGGCGGTCTGCTACGTGAACTCCACGGCCGAGGTAAAGGCCGAGTGCGACATCTGCGTCACCTCCGGCAACGCGGAGCGCGTGATGAAGACCTTCCCGAAGGACCGCGAGATCATCTTCGTGCCCGACCAGCATCTCGGCTCGCACATCGCGGGGCTGCTCGGAACGGAGTATGTGTTGTGGCCCGGGTACTGTCCCACTCACGCGCGTCTCACGGTGAAGAACATCGAGGATGCGCGCGCCGTGCATCCGCTCGCGCCTGTGATGGTGCATCCCGAATGCAGGAAAGACGTGCGCGACGCGGCCGACGAGCGCCTTTCGACTGGCGGGATGTGCGCATTTGCGCGCACTAGCCAGGCAAAGGAGTTCATAGTTGGAACCGAAGAGGGGATCCTGCACCGCCTGCGCGGCGAGAACCCCGACAAGACGTTCTGGCCGGCGGCCGAGCTGCGGTGCCCGAACATGAAGAAGGCGACGCTCGAGAAGGTGCGCGACTGCCTGCGCGACATGTCGCCGCGCGTGACAGTGCCGCAGGAGATCGCAGCGAAGGCGAAGCGCGCAATCGACGCGATGCTCGCGATATGAACACTTAACCAAAAGAGAAAGAGAAGGCAAGAATGAATAAGATCGTGACATTGTCCCTCGCGTGCGCGTTGCTGACCGCTGGATGCCTGGCGCCGAGGCAGAGCGACTTCCGCGACGTGGTGCTGCAGGCGAAGTCGAAGGTGTTTCCGTCGCTGGTGTATGTGCGCGTGGTGTGCAAGGATCTGGGCGACGGCAAGGAGGGGAAGCTCACGGCGTCCGGATCGGGCGTGGTGATCACCAAGGAGGGCGAGCTGCTCACGAATCACCATGTGATCGACAAGGCGGTTGAGATACGCTGCCTCCTTTCGGACGGCACGTCCTACGACGCGAAGGTGGTCGGAAGCGACAAGGACATGGACGTTGCCCTGCTGCGGCTGGTGCGTCCAAAGGACGCGCCCGATCTTCCCGCCGCCGAGCTCTCGCCCGATTCCGTTAAGGTTGGCGACGTGGTGCTCGCGATGGGCGCCCCTTGGGGCCTTGCACGCTCCGTGACGATGGGCATCGTCTCGTGCACCGACCGCTACCTCGAGAAGTGCGGGCAGTACACGCTCTGGTACCAGACCGACGCCGCGATCTCGCCCGGCAACTCGGGAGGTCCGCTCGTCGACACGAACGGAAGAGTGGTTGGCCTCAACGCGCGCGGAAACACTTCCGGCGCGCAGGCGTTCACGATCCCCTCGACCACGATACTCGAGGTCGTGCCGTTCCTGCGCGAGAAGGGCAACGCCAACTGGAGCTGGTTCGGCTTCCAGTTCCAGCCTCTCCACGACTTCAACCGCAACACCTACTTCCCGTTCACGAACGGCGTGATCGTGGCAGGAACCGACATCGGCTCGCCCGCGCGGAAGGCCGGCTTCAAGGCGAACGACCGCATCGTGGCCGTTGACGGCAAGCCCGTGACCGCCCTCAACTACGAGGACATGCCCGCCCTCGAGCGGAAGCTCGGAAGGTTCCCGGTCGACAAGGCGGTGAAGGTCGACTACATGCGCGGCAGCGAAGCGCTCTCGGTGAACATCGCGCCGCGCGAGAAGGGCAAGGTGGAGGGCGAGGAGAAGGTGTTCTCCCGCTGGGGCTTCACGGCCAAGGAGATCAACCGCTTCAACGAGCCTGATCTCGCGTTCTTCGCGCCTGACGGCGGCGTCTACGTGGCGGCGACCTCGTTGGAGGGCAACGCCGCGAGCTCCGGTCTGCGCCGCCGCGACATCATCAGAAGCATGGACGGCACCAAGGTGGAGACGATCGAAGACCTCAACGCGATATACAAGAAGGCGCTTGCCGGTCTGCCGGCGAAGTCAAAGATGGACGTGACGGTCGACCGCCGCGGCCGCGAGCTGCATTTCGTGCTGAAGTACCTTGAGGACACCGACAAGGACGATCTGGAGTGAATATGAACGCACATTCTGTTCTGGGCGCGGCGTTCGCCGCAGCGGCGCTGGCGTGCGGGAATGCGTTCGCCGGAGAGATCGTGGCGAGCTTGGGCGGCAGGGACGTTAGGCTGCGGCGCGCCGAGGTCTCCGCCGAGCCAAAGCTCTTTGACAAGGGCTGGGGCGCGTGCAAGTTCAAGGGAGGATGGACGCCTGCGAAGGACGGAAGCGGCAGGTTCTCGATCGTGGACGGCGCGGGCGCGATCGTGGACGTGCATGCCACGCAGCGCATGGAGGGCGGCAAGGCCGTGCTCGCGTGGGACTTCACCGCGCTGCGCGACTACGAAGGTGCCTCGTTCTGCCTCGCGTTCTCGCTGCCGGCTAACCGCTACGGCGGCGGCGAGGTGTTCTTCGGCGAGAAGCGCTTCGCACTTCCTGTGTCGTTCACTGGAACGGTGCACATCGGCAACACCAGATGCCGCCAAGTGCGCGTGAAGGATGCGAAGGGCGGCGGGTTCTCGTTCACCATGCCTGATGAAACGTCGGCGATGGTGCAGGACGACCGCATGTGGAGTTCGCAGACATTCGCCCTGCGCGTGCAGATCGGCGGCAGCAAGCTCAAGGCCGGCGAGAGGCGCCGCATGGAGATCGCGATTTCCGCGGAAGGTGGAGTGGAGCGGATGGATGCGGGATGCGTTACGATCTCGCGTTCAGAAGGCTGGGTGCCTGTTGAGGACACGACGGACATCGTTCCCGGCTCGGCGCTCGACTTCTCGAGGCAGGGATGGATGGATGCGCCTGCCGGCAGGCACGGGCGCGTGGTGGCGAGGGGTGCGCACTTCGAGTTCGAGGGCAAGCCAGGCGTGCCGCAGCGATTCTACGGATGCAACCTCTGCTTCACGGCGAACTATCTTTCCGAGAAGGACGCCGACGAGTTCTGCTCGCGTCTCGCGAGGCACGGCTACAACGCGCTCAGGTTGCACCACTACGAGAGCGAACTTTGCGATCCGAAGGACGGCACTATGATTCGTCCGGAGAAGATGGCCGAGCTCGACAACATCCTCAACGCCTGCATAAAATACGGCATCTACATAACGACCGACCTCTTCGTGTCGCGCCGCGTGCCGTGGCGCGCGTGCGGCATCGACCGCGACGGCGTGATCCCGATGAACGAGTACAAGGAGCTGGCGCTCTTCGACGACCGCGTGCACGGCAACTATCTCGCATTCTCTCGCGCCTTTCTGGGCCATGTGAATCCCAAGACCGGACGCCGCTGGGCTGACGAGCCCGCGTTGGCCTTTCTCGCGCTTGTCAACGAGGGCAACATCGGCAACCACGGCTATTCCTTCCTCAAGAGCCAGGAGGCCTTCATGTCCAAGTGGCGGTCCTGGCTTGCGGCGCGAAAGGCCGAGGCGCCCGAGCTGTACGGCGACGTCACCGAGAACGTTCCGTCCGATGCCTGGGCGAGCTCCCGCCAGAACTGCGCCTTCACTTTGTTCCTCGCAGATCTCGAGGCGGACTTCGCCGACAGAATGAGAAAGTTCGTCCAGGGCGAGATCGGCTCGAAGGTGCTGCTCACGGACATGTCGTGCTGGCGCAATCCAGTTGTCTACCAGCTGGTGCGCACGCACTACGACTATGTGGACGACCACTTCTACGTGGACCATCCGCAGTTCCTGGAAGCATCATGGAGGTTGCCCTCGAAGTGTGCGAACGCAAACCCCGTGCGCCGTTCGGGAATGGGCTTCGAGGGTGTGGCGAGGCACCGGCTTCTCGACCGTCCATTCACGATCACCGAGTTCAACTACTCCGCCCCAGGGCAGTTCCGCGGCGTGGGCGGAATGATGCTTGGCGCGCAGGCCGCGCTGCAGGACTACGACGGCATCTGGCGTTTTGCGTGGAGCCATTCGCAGGACGGCGTGCTCGAGCCGAAGCCAATGTCGTACTTCGACGTGTCGCGCGATCCGCTTCAGCGGGCAACGGAGCGCGCGGCGCTCACGCTCTATCTGAGGCGCGATCTTAAGCCGCTCAGAGACACGTTCGCCCTCGCGATCGACGAGAAGAAGGTGCGGTCCAACTTCGACTGCGGTCCTCATCGCGACATCGCGCACATGTGGTTCGGATGGTATGAGAAGTTCGGCACATGGGTGGGCGAGGGAACGCCGCCATCCGCGACGCATGCCGCCTCGTTCCCAGAGGCGTATTCGCTCAAGGAGGATCATTTCAAATCGCTCGCAGCGGGACGCAATCCGGGCGATGGACAGATTCGCGTGTCGCGCGAGGATGGAGTGTTCGCCGTGAACACGCCTGGAACGCAGGGCTTCTTCGCGGAGAACGGCAGGCACCGTGCAGGCGCGCTTTCGGCCACCGTTTCGCTCGCGCCTGCCGCAGTGTGGGCGAGTTCTCTCGACGGCGCGGACGTGGCGAAGTCGAAGCGGATACTTCTCACCCATGTGACGGACGTTCAGGACGAAGGCACGATGTTCGCCGACGCCGAGAAGACGATTCTCCTCAAGTGGGGACGCCTTCCGCATCTAATGCGCGCCGGCAAGGCCGAGGTGGAGCTGATGCTCGTGCCTGGCGCCGCGCCGCGCGTCTATGCTCTAAACGCGAACGGCTCGCGCCGCTGCGAGGTGAAGTCGGCCTGGAGCGGCGGCAAGCTTTCCTTCACGGCCGACACCGCGCGCAATCCCTCCAACGCCACTTTCCTCTACGAGATCGAGCGCCGATGAGACACTTCCGTTTTCAATGCGCCCTTGGTCGCAGAAGTGATTTTTGATATAATACCTGAAATGAAGCCAATCACCAGACTAGTCATATGCACCTCGGCGGCGATCTGCGCGCTTGCGGGGTGCAGCACAATCTCGCGCGCAAGGCGCGAGCAGAAGACGATGGCCCGCTACACGAACGACCTTGCCGTTGTGCGTGCGCCGTTGCGCGTGAATCTGCTCGGAAGCAGTCTGCAGGACTATGTGACGTTCGCAATGTCGAGCCGTCCGAGCGTGGAGGCTGCGAGGCTGGCGGTTTCCAACGCCGCGCTGGCGCTGGTCTCGGTCACGTCGGACCGCTCATTGCAGATGTCGCTCTCGGGCGGCTATTCGCAGTCCACCGCCAACACCCACGAGTTCTCGTGGCACCAGCGGCGCGGGAAGGGCACGGCGGATATTTCGTTCGATCTCCTGATCTACGATTTCGGCAGAATAGATGCCCGCGAGCGCGCGGCGCGCGAGGATCTCATCTCTGCGAAGCGCTCGCTTGCCGAGGCGGAGCTTGCGGTGTTCGACGAGGTGTGCAAGGCGTATTTCACCGTGCTGCGCAGCGATGCGCTCCTTGAGGTGGCGCGCACGAACGAGTTCATGCACGCAGAGCATCTGCGCCAGGCGGAGTCCCTCTTCGGCGCCGGCGAGGCGAAGAAGCTCGACGTTCTAAAGGCGCGCGTGGACCTTTCCGACGCTCGCCTCGCGACGATCAACGCCTC
>JAFUDL010000037.1 GCA_017459225.1 Kiritimatiellia bacterium | reverse complement strand
GGGAGTGGGAGGAACTACAATGCCTAATCGCACATTCTCCCCGGCATTCCCTCTGTCTGCAAAGGTAAACGCTTTGGATCCTTGCGTTCACTCTTGCAAACGACATCCCAAATTTTCCATTTTACCCCCTTGTCAGCGGCCAAGGGAAATGCTATAATTATTTTTCACCGCTGAAACAGTTAACAAAGTGGTCGCTTACCACACTTCATTCGCGGTGAAAAGCAATTTAGTCAATTTCAAAGAGTAATCAGTGAGAAACTGAAAGGTAAGCCAATGAAAGCAGAGCGCAAGGTGTTCGGCAAGTTGCAGAACACATACGAGCCGCCGGATCTTATCGAGATCCAGACGAAGTCATACAACGACTTCCTTCAGGAGGATGTTCCGCCCGCGAAGCGTGAGGAGAAGGGCCTACAGGCGATTTTCCACGAGATTTTCCCGCCCGGCAAGGGCGTGGTGAGCTTTGACAAGCGTTTCGTGCTGGAATTCGTGAAATATCGTCTTGATCCGCCCGAGTACACCTATCAGCAGGCGCTCTACGAGGGCGAGACCTATTCCAAGCCGCTTGTGGCCACCTTCACGCTGAAGGACGGCGATGTGGCGAAGACGGAAGACGTGTTTCTGGGCGACATTCCCGCGATGACGGAAGACGGCGCGTTCGTGATTCATGGCGCGGAGCGCGTGATCGTGTCGCAGCTGCATCGTTCGCCGGGCATCTCCACCGAGCGCACGACGCACGCCAACGGACAGCCGCTTCTGAGCGTGAGAATCATTCCGGATCGCGGCACTTGGATTGAGATCATGTTCGATCCGAGCGATATTCTGTGGTGCCACATGGACCAGCGCCGCCGCCGCAGGAAGTTCTTCGCGACCACGCTTCTGCGTGCGCTTGGCTACGGGTCCGACGAATCCATCCTCAAGCTCTTCTACGACTTCGAGACGCTTGAGACGTCCCGCAAGTGGACAGAGAAGGATCTGCACATGCGCGTGATGAAGGAGGACGTGGTCGATGCGGCCTCTGATGCCGTGTTGGCCCGCCGTTACGATCCTGTCACGCCGACGATGATGAAGACCTTTGCGGCCGCGGGCATCGGCAAGATCGAGGTTGTGGATGTTACCGTGGACAATGGCACGCTAATCAAGACGCTGCGCGAGGACGCCAAGCTCGGCATCCAGAACGAGGAGGACGCGCTCAAGGACATCTACAAGCGCATGCGTCCGGGCGATCCCGCCACCGCGCAGAACGCGAAGCAGATGATGAGCCGTCTCTTCTTCGAGCTTGCTCACTACGATCTTGGCTATGTTGGCCGCTACAAGATCAACAAGAAGCTCGGGCTTTCCGGCAAAGTGCCCGAGGAGCTTCGCACGCTCCATGAGAGCGGCATCGAGGTGATCGAGGCGATCCGCCTTCTGCTGAAGATTTTCATGGGCAAGGAGCAGGTGGACGACATCGACCATCTCGGCAACCGCCGCATCCGCACAGCCGGCGAGCTTCTGGAGAACCAGTGCCGTCTCGGCCTTGCGCGCACCGAGCGCCTCATCCGCGAGCGCTTCACCACGCACGAGGCGCAGCAGAACCAGGGGCCGCTCACGCCGCAGCGCCTCGTCAACTCGAAGACGTTCTCGTCGGTGGTAACGGAGTTCTTCAGCCGTTCGCAGCTGAGCCAGTTCATGGACCAGACGAATCCGCTCTCGGGCCTCGCCCACAAGCGCCGTCTCTCGGCCCTCGGCCCTGGCGGCCTCTCCCGCGAGCGCGCCGGCTTCGAGGTGCGCGACGTGCATCCCTCGCACTATGGCCGCATCTGCCCGATCGAGACGCCTGAAGGCCCGAACATCGGCCTGATCTCCTCGCTCGGCCTCTACGCGAAGATCAACAGGTTCGGATTCATCGAGACTCCCTACCGCGTGGTGCGCAACGGCAAGGTCACGAACACCGTTGAGTATCTCTCGGCGGACGTGGAGGAGCAGTATGTGATCGCGCAGGCGAACGCGCCGCTGAACGCCGACAGGACGTTCGCGGAGGACCGCGTGACTTGCCGCTACCGCACCGAGTTCTGCGACAAGCCCGTGAGCGAGGTCCAGTACATGGACGTGGCGCCGATGCAGGTGATCTCCATCGCCGCCGGCCTCATTCCGTTCCTTGAGCATGACGACGCGAACCGCGCGCTCATGGGCGCGAACATGATGCGCCAGGGCGTGCCGCTCCTGCAGAGCGAGCGTCCATATGTCGGCACCGGTCTCGAGGGTGTTGCCGCGAAGGACAGCCGCGTAATCGTGATCGCCGATGAGGACGGCGTGGTGGCGTACGTCTCGGCCGACGTGATCCTCGTCACGCCCGATGGCGAGCTGCCTCAGGGCGTCGAACCCTATCCCGCCGATCCCGAGAAGTACGACTACGCCAAGGAGGCGAAGAAGGGCGTTCACCGCTACAAGCTCCAGAAGTTCCGCCGCTGCAACGCCGGCACCTGCTTCAACCAGAAGCCGATCGTCAAGCACGGGCAGAAGATTCAGAAGGGCGACTGCCTTGCGGACGGACCCGCCACGGACCAGGGCGAGCTCGCGCTTGGAAAGAACCTGCTCGTGGCGTTCATGAGCTGGCGCGGCTACAACTTCGAAGACGCCATTCTCGTGAACGAGCGCCTCATGCGCGAGGACGTGCTCACGTCCCTGCACATCGTCACCTTCGAGTGCGGCGCGCGCGACACGAAGCTCGGCCCCGAGGAAATCACGCGCGACATCCCGAACGTGGGCGAGAACGCGCTCAAGAACCTGGGTCCCGATGGCATCGTGCGCGTTGGCGCCGAGGTGAAGCCCGGCGACATCCTCGTTGGCAAGGTCACCCCCAAGGGCGAGACCGAGCTTTCGCCCGAGGAGCGTCTGCTGCGCGCGATCTTCGCCGAGAAGGCGGCCGACGTGCGCGACACGTCGCTCACCGTGCCCCCAGGCACGACGGGCGTGGTGATGGCCGTGAAGGTCTCCACTTCGCAGGAGGCGCCGCGCGCCTCCGCAGGTGATGACGGCGAAGAGAAGGCCAAGAGCAAGGCGAAGCGCGACGCCAGCAAGAAACGCGACGCGCAGCGCAAGAAGCTCGAGTCAGAGCTCACGACGGCGCTCTCCAACCAGCTTCTCAACGAGAAGATCCCGCTTGACGTTGTGGACACCGATTCGAACGAGATCATAATTCCGGCAAACCGCAAGATCACCAAGGCTCTGCTCTCCCGCCTCGCCAAGGCGCACAGCCACTACCACATTCCCGATGGCCCGCGTGCCGAGCAGATCGCCAAAGTCATGGACCAGTTCGCTCCTCAATTCGTCGAGCTTGAAGACGCTGCCAAGGCGCTCGACTCTGCGGAAGAGGACGATTTCGGCGGCGAGGGCAATGTCATCAAGAACGTGCGCGTGTACCTCGTGGACAAGAAGAACCTCTCCGTTGGCGACAAGATGGCAGGCCGTCACGGAAACAAGGGCTGCATCTCGCGCATCCTGCCGAGCTGCGACATGCCGTTCCTGCCTGACGGCACGCCCGTTGACATCGTTCTTAACCCGCTGGGCGTGCCTTCCCGCATGAACCTCGGCCAGCTCTTCGAGACCTACCTCGGCCTCGCCTGCCGCCTGTGCGGCTTCCATGCCGCCACGCCCGTGTTCGACGGCGTGCAGGAGCACGAGATCGACGAGGCCCTCAAGGAGGCCCGCAAGGTTCAGGAGAAGGAGGAGGGATCCGCAGCCTGGATCAACCCCGACGGCAAGACCGTGCTCTACGACGGCATGACCGGCGAGCCTTTTGCGCAGCGCGTGGTGGTGGGCGTGATCTACATGCTCAAGCTGCACCACCTCGTGACGGACAAGATCCACGCCCGCGCGATTGGTCCCTACTCCCTCGTCACGCAGCAGCCTCTGGGCGGCAAGGCCCAGCTCGGCGGCCAGCGCATGGGCGAGATGGAGGTGTGGGCTCTCGAGGCCTACGGCGTGGCGTACGCGCTGCAGGAGCTCCTCACCGTCAAGAGCGACGACGTGGCAGGCCGCACGCGCATCTACGAGTCGATCGTCAAGGGCCAGAACGTGCTTGACTCCGGCATGCCGGAATCGTTCTCGGTGCTCATCCACGAGCTCCGCGGTCTCTGCCTCGACATGCAGCTTCTGGGCGGCGACGCCGAGAAGCCGCGCGCCAAGGCTGCGCAGACGCCGGTCGTATCCGCGCCAATCGCAGACGGCGTTGCCGTAGGCGGGCAGAACCTCTAACAACGCGACTTCCTCGAACTGGAGAAATCTGAGATGAATCCCTACAACACGAGCGATATCTTCGGGGGACAGTACAACGCCTCCGTACACTATGACGCCGTGAAGGTGCAGCTGGCGTCGTCCGAGACGATTCGCAGCTGGTCACACGGCGAGGTGAAGAACCCCGAGACCATCAACTACCGCACGTACCGCCCCGAGAAGGACGGTCTTTTCTGCGAGAAGATTTTCGGCCCCACCCATGACTGGGAGTGCGCCTGCGGAAAGTACAAGCGCATCAAGAACAAGGGCATGGTGTGCGATCGCTGCGGCGTGGAGGTGACCCTCGCCGCCGTTCGCCGCCAGCGCATGGGCCACATCGAGCTTGCCGTGCCGGTGAGCCACATCTGGTTCTTCAAGTGCAACCCCAGCCGCATCGGCCTCATCCTCGACAAGACCGCCGCCGAGCTTGAAAGGGTGCTCTACTATCAGGATTGGATCGTTACCTCTCCCGGCGACACGCCCCTCAAGGAGGGTCAGGTGCTTTCAGAGGCAGAGTATCAGGACTGCCTTGAGAAGTACCCCAACAGCTTCACCGCTGAAATGGGCGCGAAGGCCGTGCGCGAGCTGCTGAAGAAAGTGGACCTCGCGAAGATGATGGTCCAGCTTGAGGAGCAGATGCTCAACACCCGCTCAAAGCAGACGCGCAAGAAGATCGCAAAGCGCATGAAGGTGGTGGACGGCTTCATAACCTCCGGCGGGAAGCCCGAGTGGATGGTGCTCGACGTGCTGCCCGTTATCCCGCCGGAGCTGCGTCCTCTCGTGCCGCTCGACGGCGGCCGCTTCGCGACGAGCGACCTCAACGATCTCTACCGTCGTGTGATCAACCGCAACAACCGCCTCAAGAACCTTCTCGCCCTCAAGACGCCGGACGTGATCATCCGCAACGAGATGCGCATGCTCCAGGAGGCCGTTGACGCGGTGTTCGACAACGGCCGCCACGGCCGCGCCGTGACAGGTCCCGGAAACCGCACCCTCAAGTCCCTCTCCGAGGTCCTCAAGGGCAAGACCGGCCGCTTCCGCCAGAACCTCCTCGGCAAGCGCGTCGACTACTCCGGCCGTTCCGTGATCGTCGTGGGTCCGGAGCTGAAGCTGCCGCAGTGCGGCCTTCCCAAGGAGATGGCCCTCAGGCTCTTCGAGCCCTTCATCATCCGCGCCCTCAGGGAAAGGGGCCTGTGCCACACCGTGCGGACCGCCCGCAAGAAGATCGAGCAGCATGACGACCAGGTGTGGGATATTCTCGAGGAGGTCACGAAGGACAAGACCGTGTTCCTCAACCGCGCCCCCACGCTCCACCGCCTTTCGATCCAGGCGTTCGAGCCGGTGCTCGTGGAAGGCAAGGCCATCCGCCTGCACCCGATGGTGTGCACTCCCTTCAACGCGGACTTCGACGGCGACCAGATGGCCGTGCACGTGCCGCTCTCGGTCGAGGCCCAGATGGAAAGCCGCCTGATGATGCTCGCGGCAACCTCCATCTTCTCGCCTGCCTCCGGCAAGTCCGTCATGACGCCTACGCAGGACGTGTGCCTTGGTCTATACTTCCTCACCACGCCCGGCCAGCAGGACAAGCTTGCCGGCAAGGTGGCCGGCAAGGCGTCTTTCGCCAACGAGCACCTGCCTCTCTTCAACGACATCGGCGAGGTCGAGTTCGGCATTGCGGAGAAGGCGATTGGCTACCAGTCGCGCATCCGCTTCCGCAATCCCGATTACGGCTCCGACAAGCTCACCGACGCCGAGGGCCGTCCGCTTCCGCGCCGTCCGCACGGCGATCCCTCGAAGCGCACGATCGAGACCACCGCGGGCCGCGTGATCTTCAACGCCGTGTTCCCGAAGGAGATGGGCTTCTGGAACGACAAGGTCACCAAGTCCACGATCGGCGACCTGATTCTGGACTGCCACCGCGTGGCCGGCCATGACGTGGCCGTGAAGCTCATCGACGACCTCAAGAATCTGGGCTACAACTACGTCACCGTGTCTGGCGCGTCCATGGGCCTGAAGGACATGATCCGCCCGGCCGTCAAGGACGAGGTGATCGCCAAGAGCCGCGCCGAGGTGAGGAAGATCGAGGACCAGTTCCAGCAGGGCATCATCACCGCAGGCGAGCGCCACAACAAGATCGTCGACGTGTGGACCGCCGCCACCGAGAAGGTGGGCGACGAGCTCTACAAGACGATCGACCGCAACGTCTCGCCCGAGGCGCCGAACCCCACCGAGCTCAATCCTATCTTCATGATGGTCGACTCCAAGGCCCGCGGCTCGAAGCTGCAGATCCGTCAGCTCGCCGGAATGCGCGGCCTCATGGCCGACCCGTCGGGCAACATCATCGAACGCCCGATCACCGCGTCCTTCCGCGAAGGCCTCTCGGTGCTCGAGTACTTCATTTCGTCCCACGGCGCCCGCAAGGGCCTGGCCGATACCGCCCTCAAGACGGCTGACGCAGGCTACCTCACGCGCAAGCTCGTGGACGTGTCGCAGGACGTCATCATCTCGCAGGAGGACTGCAACACCGTCAACGGCATCGAGGTGGGCGCGATCATCGAAGGCGACGAAGTCAAGGCTTCTCTCGCGAGCCGCGTTCTCGGCCGCACCGCGCTCTACGCGATTGAGAACCCCACCACCCACGAGACGCTCGTGGAGGCCAACGCCGAGATCGACGAGGCAGCCTGCGAGCGCATCACCAAGGCGGGCGTGAAGACCGTGTGGATCCGCTCCGGCCTCACGTGCGACGCCGAACACGGCATGTGCGCGAAGTGCTACGGCCGCGACCTCTCCACCGGCAAGCAGGTGGAGATCGGCACGGCAGTCGGCATCATCGCCGCGCAGTCCATCGGCGAGCCCGGCACGCAGCTGACGATGCGTACGTTCCACATCGGCGGAACGGCGTCCATGACGGCGAAGGTGCCTGAGATCATTCTGAAGAACGACGGCGTGGCCAAGTTCGTGGACGTGCGCAAGGTGCGCAACGACGAAGGCCGCGAGGTCGTGCTGAACAAGAACGGCACGCTCGAGATATGGTCCAAGCCCGAGTCGAAGGGCGGCACCTGCCTCGACGTGTACCCGCTGCAGATGGGCTCCGTGCTGTTGATCGAAGACGGCGCGGCCGTGAAGAAGGGCCAGAAGGTCGCCTCGTGGGACCCGCACTCCGTGCCTGTTCTCTCCGAGGTGCACGGCACCGTCAACTTCGTGGACTTCGAGGAGGACGTCTCCGTCAAGAGCGAGACCGACCGCGCCACCGGCGCAAAGACGCTCGTGGTGCTGCCCACATCCGAATCGAACCTGCACCCGCGCATCGAGATCCGCGGCAAGGGCAACGACGGCCAGGCGAACGCGCTTCTCGACAGCCACGACATTCCTACCGGCGCCATCGTGATGGTGCGCGACGGCCAGAAGGCGTCCCCGGGCATGCTGCTCGCCAAGACCCCCCGCGAGGAGGCGAAGACGCGCGACATCACCGGCGGTCTTCCCCGCGTGGCGGAGCTCTTCGAGGCGCGCCAGCCCAAGGATCCCGCAGAGATCTCCAAGATCGAGGGCGTGGTGGACTTCGGCGAGAACACGCGCGGCAAGCGCACTCTGCTCGTGAAGGACGACGTGACCGGCGAGGTTGAGAGCCATCTCATCCCGATGGGCAAGCAGATCGTCGTGTTCCGCGGCGACCGCGTGAAGAAGGGCCAGCCCCTCACCGAAGGTCCGATCGTGCCGCAGCAGATCCTCGACGTGTCCGGTCCGCAGGAACTCGAGAAGTATCTGGTGGACGAGGTTCAGCAGGTGTACCGTCTGCAGGGCGTGGAGATCAACGACAAGCACATCGAGATCATCGTGCGCCAGATGCTGCGCAAGGTGCGCATCACGAACCCCGGCGACACGGACTTCCTCTGGGGCGAGCAGGTGACGCGCCAGACGTTCCTGCGCATGAACGAGCAGATGATGAGCGAAGGCCGCCGTCCTGCGGAGGCCCAGCCCGCGCTTCTCGGCATCACGAAGGCGGCGCTCGAGACCGATTCGTTCATCTCCGGCGCGTCCTTCCAGGACACCACTCGCGTGCTCACCGAGGCGGCCACCATGGGCCGTGTGGACGAGCTGCGCGGGTTCAAGGAGAACGTGATTCTCGGCCACCTCATCCCCGGCGGCACCGGCTTCCCCCTGCACCGCTACCTCAAGCTCGTGCCGCTGTGCGAGCCGATCTCCGACGAGGAGATGGAGGAGCTGCGCCGCGAGGCCAAGGCCAAGCAGGATGCAGCCGATGGCGCGCCGCCCATCCCTGAGAACGAAGAGGGCGAAGAGGGCGAACCCTTCGACACGTCAGGCGAACTCTCATACGCCCAGGCTCCCGCCAACCAGGCTCCCGACCAGACGAGCGACGACAACGACGTGGCGTTCGGCGACGCGGACGGGTTGGCTGGTGACGGCTATGGCGAGTAGCGGCGGCTTAGGCTGGGCATCCCGCAATGAACCCGCTTGCTAGAAAGCTGAACGAGACGCTGGGACCGGCGGCGAGCATGCTCTCGCCGCTGGGCCGGCGGATGTACTTCCCGTACGGCGGCATACTGGGCCAGGGAGCCGAGGCGCGAGGGTGCGCCACCAACGCGACCGTGGGCATGGCGTTCGAGGAAGACGGCTCGCCGCTCGTGATGGACTCTTTTGCGTCCATGCTGAACCTGGACCGCAAGTCGTTCCTCTACGCCGGCAGTTTCGGCCTTCCGGCTCTCCGCGAGGAGTGGAAGCGCCTGCAGGTGAAGAAGAATCCGTCCATGAAGGGCGTATCCCGCTCCACTCCTGTAGTGACGAACGCGCTCACGCACGGCCTGAGAATAACGGCCGAGCTGTTCGCCGGACGAGGCGACAAGGTGGTGGCGCCCGATCTGTACTGGGACAACTACTCGCTCATATTCGAGGAGACATGCGGCGCGAAGCTGCAGACCTTCACCATGTTCAAGGACGGCGCCTTCGACGCCGCCGCCATGCAGAAGGCGCTGATGTCCCCCGGTGAGAAGAAGATACTCATCCTCAACTTCCCAAACAACCCCACCGGCTACACCGCCACGCTCGCCGACGCCCCGCGCATCGTGAGCGCCGTGGAGGCCGCCGCCAAGGCCGGCAAGAAGATCGTTGTGGTGCTTGACGACGCCTACTTCGGCCTCGTGTACGAGAAGGGCGTGCATGGCGAGTCGCTCTTCGCCGAATTCGCAGCGCTGCACGAGAACGTGCTCGCCGTCAAGCTCGACGGCTGCACGAAGGAGGACTACGTGTGGGGCCTGCGCGTGGGATTCATCACCTTCGCGTTCAAGGGCGCCACGTCCGAGCAGCTCAAGGCCCTAGAGGCGAAGGCGGCAGGCGACGTGAGAAGCGGCGTCTCGAACATAACCTCCGTTGGCCAGCACATGGCCATCGCGGCCTTCGCAGACAAGGCTTACGCCGCGCAGAAGCGCGAGAAGTACGCTGTTCTGAAGGCCCGCTACGCCGAGGTCAGGCGCATCCTTAAGAAGCACCCGGAATATGCCGACGCCTTTGAGGCGATGCCGTTCAACAGCGGCTACTTCATGTGCGTAAAGCCTCTTGGCGTGGAGGCGGAGAAGGTGCGCAGGCTGCTTGTGGAGAAGTACTCCACCGGCACGATCGTGCTTTCCGGCCTCATCCGCATAGCGTTCTCCACCGTGCCTCGGGAGAAGCTTGCCGCGCTCTTCGCGAACGTGGCGGCCGCTGTGCGCGACCTGAAGGGGCAGAAGATCTAAACTGAAGAGACAAAAATGAAGAACCTCACAGCCGACGAGCTCCGCGAGATGTATCAGTCCTTCTTCGAGTCGAAGGGCCATGTGCGCATCTCTGGCGCGAGCGTTATCCCCGAGAACGACCCCACCGTGCTTTTCACGACGGCGGGCATGCATCCGCTTGTGCCGTACCTGATGGGCCAGATGCCGCATCCTGCAGGAACGCGCCTCACGGACGTGCAGAAGTGCGTTAGAACTGGCGACATCGACGAAGTGGGCGACGCGGCGCATCTCACGTTCTTCGAGATGCTTGGCAACTGGTCGCTCAACGACTACTTCAAGAAGGAGGCGATCTCCTGGAGCTTCGAGTTTCTCACCGAGAAGCTCGGCTTCAGTCCCGACCAGCTTAGCGTCACCGTGTTCCGCGGCGAGGGCAAGGAGGGCGACGAGGGATACATCCCGGCCGACGACGAGGCGGCGGAGATATGGAAGTCGCTGGGGATTCCCGAAGAGCGGATCTTCCGCCTGCCGCGTGAGGACAACTGGTGGGGGCCCGCCGGCACAACTGGTCCATGCGGACCCGACACCGAGATGTTCATCGACACGGGCAAGGAGAAGTGCGGTCCCGACTGCCGTCCCGGCTGCCACTGCGGCAAGTACATCGAGATCTGGAACGACGTCTTCATGCAGTACAACAAGAACGAGGAGGGCAAGTTCGTCCCCCTCGGGCGGCACAACGTCGACACCGGCATGGGCGTTGAGCGCACGATCTGCATGATGAGCGGCGCGCCCACGGTCTATGACACCGAGATCTTCGCGCCCATCATGGCGAAGATCGACGAGCTTTCCGACGCGGCCGCCGTTGCGCGCCTCGACCCCGAGGTAGCGCTGCGCAGCCGCCGCATCATCGCCGACCACATGCGCACTGCCACCTTCATCCTCTGCGATCCGAAGGGCGGCGTGAAGCCCGGCAACATCGGCGCAAACTACGTGCTTCGGCGTCTCATCCGCCGCGCGGTGCGCTACAGCCGCTTCCTCGGCATAGCGCCCGGCTTCACCGTGAAGATGGCCGAGACGGTGTGCGCCAAGTACCAGCACGTATATCCCGAGCTCGCAGTCAACCTCGAGACGTGCCGCATGGATCTCGAGCGCGAGGAGACGCGCTTCAACGAGACGCTCGACAAGGGCGCCGCAATGTTCGCCAAGGTCGCAGAGCAGCTCAAGCTCCACGGCCAGTCGCAGATCTCCGGCAAGACGGCGTTCAAGCTCTACGACACGTTCGGCTACCCGCTTGAGATGACGCTCGAGCTCGCCAAGGAGCAGGGGCTAGAAGTGGACGTTGCCGGATTCGAGGAGGCGAACAAAAAGCATCAGGAGCTTTCGCGCACCACGTCGGCCGGCTCGTTCAAGGCCGGATTGCAGGACAACTCGGCCGTCGTCACGCGCATGCATACCGCTACGCACCTTCTCCACGCTGCGCTCCACAAGGTGCTTGGGCCCACCGCCAACCAGAAGGGCTCCAACATCACCGCCGAGCGTCTGCGCTTCGACTTCACATGGCCCGAGAAGATGACCGACGAGCAGATCAAGGCCGTCGAGGACATGGTGAACCAGTGGATCAAGGACGCGATCCCCGTCACGAAAAAGATGACGACTGTAGAGGAGGCGAAGGCCGAAGGCGCCATGGCCCTCTTCGGCGCGAAGTACGGCGACCAGGTGAGCCTCTACACGATCGGCGACGTCTCGAAGGAGATCTGCTGCGGTCCGCACGTGGAGAACACGAGCGAGCTCGGCAGCTTCAAGATCCAGAAGGAGCAGAGCTCCTCCGCCGGCGTGCGCCGCATCAAGGCCGTCATCGGTAATATGAGTGCCTAGTGTTTTCCACGAATCACGAACCACGAATCACGAGCCACGGACCACGAACCACGATATGCAACTTTCGGCACTATACGACGCCTATGTGGATACGTTCCGCGTTGACGGCGAGCTGCCGCTGATGATGGCGCTCAAGCGCGAGCACACGTCGCATGTAGTCGAGAACGCGCTCGCCATTGCATCCGGCGAGGGATTCGATTCCGCCACGTCGCGCGTGTGCGAGGCGGCCGCCCTGCTGCACGACACTGGCCGCTACGAGCAGCTGCGCCTCTACAACACCTTCCGTGATTCCGACAGCGTGGACCATGCCGTGTTTTCTCATGACATCGTGGTCCAGAAGGGCTGGCTTTCCGACTGGCCGGAAGACGAGCGTAGCGCGATTCTCTGCGCGGTTCTTTACCACAACCGCCGTGACCTGCCGGAAGGACTCGACGCGCTCACGCTCGCGGCGTCGCAGACGGTGCGCGATGCCGACAAGCTCGACATATTCCGCGTTCTAGAGGACCGCGTGAAGAACACCGACTGGCGCCACGACTGCCGAGCCTTCTGGAATCTTCCCACGACAACCCGTCCGTCATCCGCCGTGGTGGACGCAATCCGCCATGGCCGCCCCGTCGACTATCAGAACATCGTGTCGCTTGCCGACTTCGTTCTCGTGCAGGTCGGCTGGATGGTTTCGGGCCTTGCCTACGCCACTACGCGCCGCCTAACGGCGGAACGCGGCCATCTCGCCTTCCGGCGAGACTTCCTGCACCAGCTCACCGACGATCCCGAGATCGACGAACTGTGCGATCTCGTTGTACCTGTCACTAGGCACTAAGCGCTCTTTATGCTATAATATTCCACATGGCAGAGAAAACGGCAGTATATCCCGGGACATTTGATCCCATGACGCTTGGTCACTTTGATTTGATCAAGCGCTCTGCTGCGCTTTACGACCGTCTCATCGTGGCCGTTGCCGCCACGAGCACCAAGAACGGGGCGCTCTTCGACGCAGCCCATCGCGTGGACATGATACGCGAGGACGTGACGGGCGCTGGCCTTGCGAACGTGACGGTGGAGACGCTCGACACGCTGCTGGTGGACTTCCGCCGCCGACGCGGCGTTCGCGTTGTCATCCGCGGCGTTCGCGTGTACTCCGACTTCGAGTATGAATTCCAGATGGCGCTGACAAACCGCAAGATGGAGCCGGAGATCGAGACGCTCTTCATGATGCCGAGCGAGAACCTTGCGTACGTGACGGCTTCGACGGTGCGCGAGATCGCCCGTTACGGCGGCGACACGTCTCCGTTCGTCACGCCTGCCGTGCAGCGGCGTCTGAAGCCCGAAGGGTGAGGGAATGGAGAAATCGCTGGTCATCGACGTCGCCCGGCTGGACCGGGACGGCGAGGAATTCGAGGGCGTTCTGGACGACGCCGTGCTCGACCTGCACGATGAATACCTGCGTCCGTTCGCGGGCATCCGCTACCGCCTGGCCGTGCAGCTCGCGGGGCGCGAGCTGCTCGCGCGGGGCGAGCTGGAGCAGGATTTCGAGGCCGTTTGCTCCCGTTGCGGGGCGGATTTTGACTTCACCGTGGCGGTTCCCGACTTCCTCGCAAGCTTCGAGACGGATGAAAAAACTGAATTGGC
>JAFUDL010000365.1 GCA_017459225.1 Kiritimatiellia bacterium | reverse complement strand
GGCATCGTCTGGAACGATCCCTCGTCCTACAAGGGCGAACTCATGGGCATTCTTTCCAACGCCTCCATCTTCGGTACGGATCTCACCGCCACGCCTCTTGCAGCAAAGATCGAAGGCTATTTCCTCAAGCTCCTGGCAGGTCCTGGCTCGGCCCGTAGGCTTCTTCAGAGCGAACTTCAGGCCTAGCCGCGGCGCACTGCAAAAATGCCGAATTTCCGCATTGCAGTTTGTGCGGAAATTCGGTATACTATTCCGCGTTTTCCACAGTGGCGGGAGTAGATCAATTGGTTAGATCAACAGATTGTGATTCTGTGGGTTGCGGGTTCGAGTCCCGTCTCCTGCCCCAAGCTAGTTCGTCCGGCATTGCCGGACGTTTTTGGCATTAGGACTAGGAGCCATGAACGACAAATCGCTGCTTGACGCGTATCTGCGCCGCATACTCAATTCGAAGGTCTACGATGTGGCCAAGGAGAGCGCCCTCGAAGAGGCCTCGGCACTTTCGCAGAAGCTGGGATGCCACTTTCTTCTCAAGCGCGAGGACATGCAGAGCGTCCATTCGTTCAAGATCCGCGGCGCATACAACAAGATGGCTCGTCTGCCCGCGAAGGACCTCGAGAAGGGTGTTCTCGCGGCGTCCGCAGGAAACCATGCGCAGGGAGTTGCTCTGAGCGCAAAGAAGCTCGGATGCAAGGCGACGATCGTGATGCCCGTCACGACGCCAGAGATCAAGATCGCATCCGTGAAGGCTCTAGGCGCTTCCATCGTGCTGCATGGCGACTCGTATTCCGACGCCGCTGCGGAGGCTACGCGTCTTGTGAAAGAGAAGGGCTACGTGTTCATTCCGCCCTACGATGATCCTGACGTGCTCGCAGGCCAGGGAACGGTTGCGATGGAGATACTGCGCCAGAGGCCGTCCAATCTCGACGCGATCTTCGTGCCTGTTGGCGGCGGCGGTTTTGCGGCAGGCGTGGCCGTGTACGTTAAGGCGGTGCGTCCAGAGGTGAAGGTGTTCGGGGTGGAGCCTGTAGATTCCGATTGCATGGACCGTTCCATCAAGGCGGGCCGGCGCATTGAGATGGAAGAGGTGGGACTCTTCGCGGACGGCGTGGCCGTGAAGAAGCCAGGCCGCATCACGTTCGACCTCTGCCGCCGCTTCCTCGACGGCATCGTGCGCGTTTCCACCGACGAGACGTGCGCCGCCATCAAGGACATCTTCGAGGCGACGCGCGCCATCTGCGAGCCTGCAGGCGCCCTTGCGCTTGCTGCGGCCAAGCAGTACGCCGCGCACAGGAGCGCACGCGGCGAGACATACGCCTGCATCGTCTCGGGCGCCAACATGAACTTCGACCGCATCCGCTTCGTCTCTGAGCAGACCGAGATCGGCGAACAGCGCGAGGCGATCCTCGAATGCCGCATTCCCGAGACGCGCGGCGCGTTCAAGGACTTCATCCGCAAGCTTGGCAGGCGCAGCGTCACCGAGTTCAACTACCGCTACTTCGATCCTGACCGCGCGTATGTGTTCGTGGGCCTTGCCGTTGTCGACCGCGAGGAGACGCGCCGCATCGTTGAACAGCTCACAGCCGCGAAGATCGGCACCATCGATCTCTCCGAGGACGAGCTCGCCAAGGAGCACATCCGCCACATGGTGGGCGGCCACACAAGGGGAATCCACGACGAAGTGGTGTATTCGTTCGAATTTCCCGAAAGGCCTGGCGCGCTGATGGAGTTTCTCGAGGCGATATCCACTCGCTGGAACATCACGCTATTCCACTACCGTAACCACGGCGCGGACCACGGCAAGGTGCTGTGCGGGCTGCAGGTGCCGCAGAAAGAGCGCCCGGCCTTCGTGCGCGCACTGAAGCAGCTGGGATACGTGTTCAAGGACGTTTCGCAGAACTCGGCGTATCGCCTGTTCCTCGGAAACCGCGACTGAGGCAATCAGGTGCGGTAGCGTCCACGGCAGGACGAGCAGAAGAACTCGGGACCGGCCCAAGTCGTTTCCTCCTCGCGTCCGCATTGCTTGCATGTGCGCTTAACGAGCTCGCGCACGAGACGCATCTCGGCGGCATGGTCGTCGAGGTAGAGATGGGGGAAGTCGCTCACGCGGAGGCGGTTGGCGAGGGTTGATGCAGAAGGGGGCTCCTTGCCGTCCTGCGTATGCGCGCCGACAATCTGGATGCGCTTGCCGAAGAGACGCGCGCGGCGAAGGGCGGGGCCGTAGTCGGGATCATCGCCGATCAGGATGGCGATGTCGTACGCGCCGGGCTGGGCGGCGTAGAAGAGCAGCGCGGCGGAGAGGGACATCTTGATCCAGTTCTCGTCCGTGCCCACTTCGACTTCGTGTATGTCGGTCTCGTATCCGCAGCTGCGCTCCAGAAAGTCGTAGAAAGCATATTGCTTGGACGTGTTGAAACCCGAGCGGGCCGAGGGGATGGTGCCGAAATAGTTTGTGCGCACCAGCGAGACGTCCTCATCAAGCCGGTTTGCAACGTCCTCGCAGAAAAGACGCGGCAGCTTCGCGTAGTCGATCTCGAAGTTCTCCTCGCCGAGCTTGGCGAAGAGCGTGTTGCGGTTGCGGTAGAGCCAGCCTCCGTCGATGAAGACCATTGCCTTTGCGGACATATTGCTATCTCCTGTTCACTTATTTATTGTTGTTCGTGTTTTGCTTCAAGTCTTTTTCTTCCGGCTTCTTCTGCTCGGGCTTTGGCTGCGCAGGCTTCTTATCGTCCGGTTTCTTATCGTCGGTTTTCTTCTCTTCGGGCGTCTTTTCATCGGGCTTCTTTACTGCTGGAGTTGCCGCTTCGGGAGCTTCGGCGTCGCCAAGCAGCCAGGGAATCGTCTCGCCTTCCTTTGCGCCTACGTCAATTGATTCCGGCTGCGGGGAAGGGGGCTGGGGAGCTGGAGGATTTGCCAGAGGCTTGGGTTTTGCCTCCGTCGAGGGCTTGGCCTGTGGAGGCACCGGCGGTTTAGGCGGCTGCGCCGCGGGAGCGGGCTTCTGCATGGGGGCTGCGGGCTTCGCTGTGGCGGCTGGCTTGTTTGTGGCGGAAGCAAGAGTGCGGCGCAGCTCTGCGTCCACCTTGTCGGCATCTTCATCGGAAATCCGATTCTTCGGCGCGGCCGCGCTGGGGGCGTCGTCCACGTCAAGCAGAAGCTGGAGGGCGGACTTCTTGGGCGCGGGCGGTTTCGGCTTCACGGCGACATCGGATGTCGAGGGAGGGCGGATAGGCTCGACCGGCGGCTTTGCCGCAGGCTTCACAGGCTCGGCTGGCGGAGGGGGAGGATTCTTTGCGGCCTCCTCGGCG
>JAFUDL010000364.1 GCA_017459225.1 Kiritimatiellia bacterium | reverse complement strand
AGCGCGAACTGCGAAGCAGCCGCAAGGCCCCGCGCCCGTGCGCCAAAGGCAAGTTGTTTCAAATAGTTGTTTCCAAACATCAGAAGGCTCGGTGGTGAATTACGCCAGTATCTGTACTTTATGTACTTCCTGCCTGTAAGTCGGTCTGAAAATTTGATATAATCCCGCCTAGGAGAAAATGGAAATGGGCGAAAGAATAGATCTGGTTAAAAGGGCGTTCGCGGGTGAGGCCGTCGAGCGCATCCCCGTGATGGCGCACAACTTCATGATGGCCGTGCGCGAGGCGGGCTTCACGCAGAAGCAGTTCCGCGAGAGTCCCGACGTGATGGTGAAGGCCATGACCGAGGCGACGCTCAAGTACGACCTCGACTGCGTGCTCCTGGACGTAGACACTGCGCTTCTCGCCTCGGCGTGCGGCGCGGACGTGATGTACCCCGACGACCTCGCCGCCGTTGCGAAGGGAACGCAGCCCGTGCCGCTCGAAGAACTGCCGGACAAGGTGAAGGAAGTTGACCTCCTCGCGTCGCCGCGCGTCCGTCACTACCTCGAAGCCGCCGAGCGCCTCGTTGCGTGGGGCAACGAGAACGACCGCTTCATCCGCATCAACGCAGACCAGGGCGCGTTTTCGCTCGCGTGCATCCTCACGGGCATGGACGAATTCATGATGGACCTTCTCGACGAGGACTACGAGGACGACATCAACCGTCTGCTCGACGCCACGTACAAGGTTTCTCTAAGGATGCACGAGCTCTGCTTCGCCACTGGTGCGCACATGACGAGCTACGGCAACAGCTCGGAGGGATGCAGCGTGATATCGCCCGCGATGTTCCGCCAGTTCGCGAAGGAACGCGAAACGCGCCTTGCAGCGGATTTGAAGGCGCGCGGCATTCCGTATCTCTGCCACATCTGCGGCGACGTGAATCCGATTCTCCCCGATCTCGTGGAGACGGGCTGCCCCGCGTTCGAGCTCGACTGGAAGACGGATGCCAGGCGCGTCTTCGAGATCGCGCATGGGAAGTTCACGCTCTCCGGCAACGTCGATCCCGCGCTCTTCGTGACGGGGACGCCCGACGAGGTGTACGCGGCGGCACGGAAGGTCTGCGACATCTTCCGTGGCAAGGGCGGACTTGTCCTTTGCTCCGGCTGCGCGCTTGGCCCTAATACGAAGAGCGAGAACGTGCAGGCGTTCGTGCGCGCCGCGCATGACTAATTCTTTCTGCGGAGGCAAGGCTGCCGCCATGTTTTCGCGTGTAAGTGTTTTCAATGAAAGATACTAGGTTGACAGATGAAAAAGAGTGTTGTAGGATTGACGTATGTGATGTGTGCCGCGTTGACGGTTCTCGTCGCGCAGGCAAAGGACGCGGTGAAGAGGGACTGGTCGGAGATGTTCTTGGCGGCTTCGCCGTCTCTTGCTCCTGATGGGTCGTTCCTCGCGTTCGAGTGGGTGGGGCGCATATGGCGTGTGTCACCGAATGGAGGCGACGCGCAGCCGCTGACCGACGGTCCTTCGGACTTCAAACCATGCGTTTCGCCCGACGGGAAACGGGTGCTTTTCAAGTCTAGTCGCGACGGAGGCGAGAAGCTCTTCGAGCTGGTGCTCGGCAAGAACGGACTCACGGAGTCCGTCAGGCAGGTTTCAGTCCATGCCGAGGGCCTTGATCCG
This sequence comes from Kiritimatiellia bacterium, assembly GCA_017459225.1. Taxonomy (GTDB): domain Bacteria; phylum Verrucomicrobiota; class Kiritimatiellia; order RFP12; family UBA1067; genus RUG572. Next base: position 6,148 of record JAFUDL010000364.1, on the reverse strand, counting down.
CACGGCTACTTCCCCGACGGAAAATCCGTCGTGGCTGTTGCCCGCCGCGACTTCTCGGCCGCGGTTGCGGGCGGTGCACTGCGCAGGGGCTATCGCGCCATATCCGTTCCGATCGCCTCGCGCGGCGCAGAGAGGATGCTCTTCAACGCGCCCGCCCGCGATCCTGTGATTTCGCCCGATGGATCAAGCATCCTCTTCGTCGCACATGGTGACGGCGATTCGCCCGACTACCGCAAGTTCCCCGTCTCGACGTGCTCGAGCATGGCCGGCGACATCTGGCTCTACGAGACTGGCGGCAAGAGCTTCCGCTCGTTGGAGACGTCGCCGCGCGACGAGCGCTCTCCGCTCTGGTCGCCGGACGGCAAGGGGTACTACTTCCTCTCCGACGAAGGTGGCGTCAGAAACATCCGCTATCGTCCGCTCGCCAAGGACTCGGCGGTTCGGCAGATCACTTCGTTCACGGACGATCATGTGTTCTCCCCCACCATCTCGCGCGATGGGCGCATCATGGTGTTCCGCAAGGGGTTTGATCTCTGGCGGATCGACCCGACCGCTAAGAAGCCCGATGCGAAGCGGATCGCGCTTAGGCCCGTCGGAGCCGTGGCTGACCTGCCGCGCATGCGGCGCAGGATGTACCAGAAGGTGTGGAACAACGACGGGCTGGGCGATGTCGCGTTCACTGACGACGGCGCAACCATCGCGTTCACGGCAGGGGGCGATGTGTTCGTCATGGGCGCAACGCCGCGCAGCGCGGTGACGGTGCATGGTTCGTCGCTTTCGCACGAGCGGGAGCTCGCGTTCTCTCCGGATGGCTCCACGCTGTACTTCCTATCCGACTTCGGAGATCATGTGGACGTGTGCACTGCGCGGCGCGGCGCGCAGTTCAGCAGCTGGACATCATGCACGCAGTTCGACGTCAAGACGATTGTAAGCGATGGCAAGCGGCGCAGAAAGCTCTCCATATCGCCAGATGGCCGCCTTCTTGCATGGTGCGATCCAACCGGTCACATTACCTTCGCCGACGTGAAGACCGGCGAGCAGTACACGTCCCCCGCAAAGGCCGCGCAGTGCGAAAGCTACGTCTGGGCGCCCGATGGGCGCTATGTGGCCGCGTCGCTCCGCGACGGGAACGGGCAGTTCGACGTGTGGATACTCGCCACCAGCGCGAAGAGGGCGAACGGCACCGCTTCACCTGCCCCGTACAACCTCTCGCGCGGATGGATGTACGACGGGTCGCCCGCATGGTCCCCCGACGGGCGCATCATAGCCTTCGCCGGCCAGCGCACTTCGTCGCGCGAGAAGTTCAACGTCTTCTACGTCTACCTGAACCCGGCCGACGAGATCGACGAGCGCAACGGGCGCAAGCCAAAGGGCGACCGCTACAGAATCGTCTTCAAGAGGCTTGCCGACCGTGTGCGCCTGACAAAGGCCACCGGGCATGACCTCGTCTTCGCGCCTGACTCGCGGACGCTTGCCGTGAACAACCACTCCGAGACCGTCACGGTGCGCATCCCCTCGGCCCTTGAGCCGAAGAAGGCGTTCTCGAAGACCGGCGTTCCGAAGGCATGGATCAAGACGCAGGGCGGCGAAAGGCTTCTGCGCATTGTGGACGGCCTCCCCGCGATCGGCGACACCACGATTCCGGTCAAGGTGTATCAGACCACCGACCTCGCCGACTACCGCCAGCTCGCCTTCCTCACGGCATGGGCCACGGTCCGCGACAACTTCTGCGATCCTTCCCTTCGCAAGGTGGACTGGAATGCGATAAGGGAGAAGTACCTCCCCGCGGCGCGCAACGCCGCATCGTGGAACATCTTCCGCGACGTCATGTACCTCATGTACGGCGAGCTGGACGCCTCCCACATCGGCTTCTCCTTCAATCACGCCTCGCTGAAGGCGTGGGGCGTTAAGCCGAACGACCACGAGTGGGCGCCCGTGACGACATGCATCGGAGTTCGATTTGATCCGGAATGGAAGGGCGAAGGGTGGAAAGTTGCCGACGTCATACCAAATGCGCCGGTCGACTGCGGAGAGAACGGGCTCAATGCGGGTGATGTCCTCTTGGAGGTGGACGGCAGGAAGCTGAAGCCGGGAATGGACTACGCCGAGGTGTTCAGCGCGCCGCCGCAGCACAAGTACCGGCTGCTCGTGCAGCCGGCGGAGGGAGGAAGAAAAAGATTGCTTCGCGTCGATCCGCTTGACTTTGACATGGCGCGAATGCTGCTGCGCAAGGCAGAGGTCCTGGAGACGCGCCGGCGCGTGCGCAAAGAGGGAAATTTCGGGTACATCGCGGTCGACAGGATGGACGAGCAGTCAGCGGGGGCGTTTGCGGATTCCATCGTCTCGGAATGCTATGGGCGCGACGGGGTGATAGTGGACGTTCGCGACAACGGCGGCGGCAATACGGCCGACAGGCTTCTCGATATCCTCATCTGCCGCCAGCACACGCGCACGCTCTTCAGGGGAGACGTGCCAGAGGGATATCTCGTGTCGTACTGGGATCGTCCAGCCGCGCCTTCCATTCCCCTCGTCGTGCTGATGAACGAGAGGACAGGGTCCAATGCCGAGGCGTTCGCCCATGCCGTCCGGCAGGCGAAGAGGGGCGTGCTCGTGGGGAACGCCACTCCGGGCGACGTGATCGCGACAACCGAGAAGCCGCTTCTGGACTGCGGCAGGATGAACGTGAGCCACGCGGGGATGTTCCTAATGGACGGTACCGACATGGACCGCCACGGCGCGCAGCCTGACGTGAAGGTGGACGTCACCCCCGCCGACTACGCCAACGGACGCGACCCTCAGCTTGACGCCGCCCTCAGGGAGCTCAAGAAGCTTGCCGAGGCCAAGGCGAAGGAAAAGCCCCTGTCCGAACTGAAATACAATTAGTGATAATTTCCCCTTGCGCGCCGCATGCGAAATGTGCTAAACTGTTGCCAGAAATTCATGGGGGCGCTTTCGGGTTTCCGGGGGTGCCTTCGGAAGTCGGCGCGAGCCGACGTTCTCTGGATGCGTTAGCGGGCGGTCATCGTAATCAACGAATTACGGCTCTTCTGCTGACAGACGAGGACACGCTTGAGGCGCGTGAAGGAGAACGAAGGTGAACGACGGCGTTTTTTAGGCGTGCGGAAACGCATGCCGCCGCCGAAAGGCGAGGGGGCCGAGCGCGGAATTCCGTGCTCGGCTTCCGCTTTCCAGATTTCGTACAGGTTGATGGCATGAGAAAGCATTGGTTCTTCGATTTTGACGGCACGCTCTGCGACACGGAGGCGGACATCAAGGCCGCGTGGCGCGCGGCCATACGCGGCCTTGGCCGCGAATGCCCGCGCTTCGACGCGGTGTACCGCACGGGGCCCACGCTGGACCAGGTGGCATACGAGCTATTCGACGACGCCACGCCCGAGCTGGTGGAGCGCATACGCGCGCTGTTCCGCGTTTCGTACGACGCGGGCGGCTTCCCGTTGACACGTCCCTACCCGTGGGTGCAGGGTTGGTTGGACGCCCTGAAGTCAGAAGGCTGCTGCATATACGTGGCAACGAACAAGCGCTTCTCGCCGATGGGCGCGCTGATGCGCAAGATGGGCTGGGAGGATTTCTTCGACGGCTACTACTCGTTCGACATGTACGAGGGCGAGCGGCTTAAGAAGTGGGAACTTCTCAGGCGCGTGATGGCGGAGCGCGGAATCGACCCCGCCGATGCCGTGATGGTGGGCGACACGCGAGGCGACGTGGAGGCCGGCAAGGCCGCGGGCATCTACACGATAGGCTGCACGTGGGGATACGGCACGAGAGAGGAACTGGAAGGAGCGGACGAAGTATATGACGCGGGAAGATTTCAGAGCTAAGGTGGCGGCAATCCTTGAAGTGCCGCAGGTAGAGGACGCCACGCGCTTCAGGGAGCTGCCTGGATGGTGCTCGCTGCAGGCGTTCGGCCTTCTGGTGATGCTCGAGAACGACTGCGGCGTGCGCCTCGACGCGGGGCGGTTCGCTGAGATCGAGACGGTGGGGGCGCTCTATGACGCCAGATGACGAACGCATTCCGCTGGCGGACATTGCGCTGGAGCGCAAGCGGCTCGCTCGCGACGGCGCGCTGCGCAGGCGGCTTGCCGACCATTTGGTGCCAGGTCTCCCAGTTGACGCCGACGCATGCGAGCTGCGCGTTCCCGAGGTGAGGGTGGGCTCGGTGCTGGGGACTCTCGTGGACGAGCTGACAACCGTCAAGGAGCCGTTCTTCGACACGGTGTGCGAACGATGGAAAGATGTCTGCCCCGACGTGCCGGCGCGTCCCGGACGCTACCGCGACGGCCGCCTCTTCCTCTACGTGGGCACGTCCGGCCTCGTTTTCTCGCTGCGGCCCAAGCTCGCGAAGATCAAGAAGCGCCTTCTCGCGCTTCCCGGCGCGCCAGCCGCCCGTCGCCTTTCGCTTCATCTCGAAGTGCACGCTCCGCCCCGCACTAAGCACTAGGCACTAAAATATGCTATAATAGTTCCACGGAGACAACGACATGCAATCAACGCTAGACAAGGTGGCCGCGGAACCTGCGGCGTATTCGTTTGACATCGACGTGCTGGGCGAGTGCAGGATTCCATCGCCGGTGCGCCATCACGCCTTCGTGCCGGAGGGCGAGAGGGTGTACATGACGGAGAGCGTGCCGCTCTTGAAGATACTCTCGGAGAAGCTTGGGCACGAGCCCAGCTTCGAGCGGGCGGGTCCGCACGAGAAGATATTCCACGACCCAAGCTGGACGCGCGTGGGCATCCTCACGGCGGGAGGACTCTGCCCTGGCCTGAACAACGTGATCAAGGGCCTCGTGGAGATTCTCTCCTTCGACTACGGCATCAAGACGATCTACGGAATACGCTTCGGCTATGCGGGCCTCGTGCCGCGCGGCGGGTACGAGCCGATGATGCTCAATCCGGACGTCGTGGACACAATCCACGAGAAGGGCGGAACGATCCTCGGCAGCTCGCGCGGACACCAGTCCACAGAGGAGATAGTCGACACGCTCGTTCGCATGAACATCAACGTGCTCTTCTGCATCGGCGGCGACGGCTCGCTGCGCTGCGCGCGGGAGATAGCCGAGGCGTGCCTCGCGCGCAGGCTCTCGATCTCGGTGGTCGGCGTGCCGAAGACGATCGACAACGACCTCCAGTTCGTTGGCCCTTCATTCGGATTCGAGACCGCCGTGGCGGAGGCCACTAACGTGATCCGCAGCGCCCACGTGGAGGCGAAGGGCACGTTCAACGGCGTGGGCCTCGTGAAGCTGATGGGCCGCGATTCCGGCTTCATCACGGCATACGCGGCCGTGGCGAATCCCGTGGTGAACTTCTGCCTCGTGCCGGAGATGGACTTCGAGATGGAGGGCCGGCACGGACTTCTCGCGGCGCTTGAGCGGCGCTTCGCGAGCGGAAAGACTCACACCGTGATCGTCGTCGCGGAAGGCGCCGGGCAGCGGTTGATGGAGGGCGACGCGGGGCGCGACGCGAGTGGGAACGTGCTCAAGAAGGACATCGGCGAGTTTCTCAGGCAGTCCATATCCGCCCACTTCAAGGCGAAGGGCGTCACGTGCAGCGTGAAGTACTTCGACCCGAGCTACATGATCCGCAGCGTTCCGGCGCGCGGCACTGACGCGATCCGCTGCTACATGCTCGCGCGCAACGCGGTGCACGCCGCGATGAGCGGGCGCACAAACTGCGTGGTGGGGACCGTTGGGGAGATGTTCACGCTCGTGCCCATAAAGCTCGCCACGATCGAGCGCCAGCAGGTGCGGCTCGACAGCGACCTCTGGCGCAGCGTGATGGACGCCACCGGCCAGGAGGTGTACTTCAAGGGCGGCGTGAAGGGCGGGGAGCTCGCTCCCTGAGGCGGCCATGGCGGAAGACTACGAGCTCATAGACGCGGGCGGAGGACGCAAGTTCGAGCGCTTCGGGCCGTACACCGTGGTGCGCCCCTGCGCGCAGGCCCTGTGGCGCGCGCGCGACGAGATGACTTGGGGCCGTGCCACTGCCTCGTTCGACCGCGAGGCGGGCAACCGCTGGCACGGCCGCGGCGCGCTGCCGAAGGAATGGACGATTGAGACTGCAGGCATCCGCTTCCGCATCGCGGGCACAGACTTCGGCCATCTGGGGATATTCCCCGAGCAGCGCGCGCAGT
>JAFUDL010000363.1 GCA_017459225.1 Kiritimatiellia bacterium | reverse complement strand
TGTCAAGGAACGACTCTTCTCCACCAGAAAAGAAGCCGTTCTACATTATACCTGTCCCCAGTAACCAAGGGGTCTGTCCCCGCAGGGGTTCATACGCGGGGACTGTCCCCACGGAGTTCCCAGAGTTGGGGACTGTCCCCAGTAACCAAGGGGTCTGTCCCCGCAGGTTTGGGTTTGTGGGGACTGTCCCCGCGGGGTTTGTGTGGACTGTCCCCGCGGGGTTCAGTAACCAAGGGGTCTGTCCCCGCAGGTTTGGGTTTGTGGGGACTGTCCCCGCGGGGTTCCAAATGTTCACAAATCACAAATGGCAGAAATTTGTATTGGTGGCAATTGTGAACAATTGAGATTTGTGAACAATACGAATCCTTTCTTGCTTTCGCCATTGGGAGTTTTGGAGTTTGGGAGATTTAGAGACTCCAAAACTCCAAGCAGCGAAAGCAATGAGGTGAGATTGTGAATTATCCTAGCGGGGTCTGTCCCCACATGGTTTATTACAATGAACCATCGACCGCGGGAGACTCGCCGGCGGCTTTACGGGAGAAACCTTCCTTCACGGCCGTCGTCACGGCCTTGGCGCGGCGGTAACCGTCGTAGAGACCTGCAACGTTCTGCGCAAGCAGCTTAGAGCGGATCACAGATCCGCCACGATGGTAGGTGCGCGCGTCGGCAAAATGCCAGAACGCAAGACCGGCCAGCTCTGGATCGGCGAAGACGCGATCAAGGACGTCCCTGTTGTAGTAGAGCTGGAACTCCTCAGTGCCCTGTGCGGCCGCAGGATCGTGAAAGCCGTAGATAGCCGCAGTGCCCATCTCCGAGACGATGATCGGCTTCTCTGGATAGAGCTTGCGGTGGCGCGTGACGATCTTCGTGACTGCGGCGTCGATGAGCTGCTTCTGGTTCTCGAACGTTCCCGCGTCGGAACCTATCCAGCCAGGGTAGGTGTTGAACGAGACTATGTCGGTGTTGGCGTTTGAAATGTCGTCCATGTTGTGGTTGCATGCGAACGTCACAAGGCGTCCTGAATCCTGCGAACGAATCGCCTTTATGAGCGCGTCGTTCATCTTTTTCCCTTCCTTCGTCTGCGAGGCGTTCTCGTTCTGAAAAGCGAAGATGATCACGCTCGGGTGGTTGAAGCTCGCGCGCACCATCTCGCGCGTCTGCTCAACCTGCAGGCGGAAGTATTCGGGATTGCCCATCTGCTTGGCGGTGTTGCCCCATCCAAGCGACTCCTCCCACACGAGTACGCCCATCTCGTCACAGTAGTCGAGAAACCTCTGGCTCTGCTGGTAGTGGCAGCCGCGGAAGAAGTTGCCGTTGAGCGATTTCAAGAGCTGAATATCCTGCACCATCAGCGCATCCGGCGTGGCCGCGCCGAACTGCAGATGCGCCTCGTGGCGGTTTGCGCCCTTCAGGAAAAGGATCTCGCCGTTCAGCCATAGGCGCTTCTTCTCGGCTTTGATTTCGCGGATGCCGAAACGTGCGGTGACGGGTTTGAAAGTTTGAAGGCTTGAAGGTTTGAAGGTCAATGCTACAGTGTGGAGGTTGGGTGACGAGGGAGACCAGAGCTTGAAATTCGGCACACGAACGGTAGCGCGGAAGTCGCGGAACACGGCCTTGACCTCATTCTTGCCGTCAAAGACGAGCGTCGCCTCGAAGTCGCCCTTCTCGAAGTTCACGGCCTCGATCTCCACCGTGCCCGTCTTGTAGTCGCGCGTGCGCACGAAGAGCCTGCGGTTGTCGAACACCATGCTCACACCGTGGTAGAAGCCGCCGTAGAGGTAGAAGTCGTAGTACGGGAGGGCGAGCTTCTGCGTTGACCAGTCGAGCACGTTGTCAAGGGCGGCGAAGAGCGTGTGCGTGCCGGCGGCAAGGGGACCCGTAGGCACCTCTAGGCGCGCCCACGGGAAAGGCTGCACGCCGCCTGCGGGTTTGCCGTCCACTGCGAACTGCGCACGCAGGCCCATGCCGTCCACGACGATCCAGGCGTTTTCGACAGGCTCCGCGAGCGTGAACGTGCGCCGGTAGAGTCCGGTGCCGCGCTTGCAGAGCCACTTGGGCTGCATGTCCCAGCAGCCCGGCACGGACATCCTGTCCGTAGCAACGAAATCGGCCCCGCCTGCAGTCTCAATCGTCTTTCCCTCCACGAACGCGAACTCCCAACTCCCGTTCAGGTCGAGCGGCTGGGCGTGCACGCAGAGAGCCACAAGCATGAAAGCGGTCAACAGCGTAGTTTTCATCTTCTTTGGCTCCCTGCTACACCTCGGTGGTGTCGCACACGAGGTTCTCCATGATGTAGTCCTTGCGCTCGGGTGTGTTTGCGCCCATGTAGAACTTGATCGTCTTGTCGAGTTCGGTGTCGTCGTGGCAGCCGACGGGCGTGAGGCGCATGTCGGGGCCGATGAAGTCGGCGAACTCCTCGGGGTTGAGCTCTCCAAGGCCCTTGAAGCGCGTGATCTCGGCGCCGCGGCCGCACTTGGCGATGGCGGCCTCGCGCTCCTCGTCTGAAAAGCAGTAGAACTGCTCCTTCTTGTTGCGCACGCGGAAGAGCGGCGTCTCGAGGATGTAGATGCGCTTGTCCATCACAAGCTGCTTGTAGAAGCGCATGAAGAACGTGATGAGCAGATTGCGGATATGAAGGCCGTCCACATCGGCATCGGTCGCGAAGATGATCTTGCCGTAGCGGAGGTGCTCGAGGGTCTCCTCGATGTCGAGCGTCTTGATGAGGTTGAAGAACTCCACGTTCTTGTACAGGACGTCCTTCGCGAGGCCGCACGTGTTGAGGCACTTGCCACGCAGGAAGAAGACGGCCTGGTTCTCGGCGTTGCGGCTGCGGTTCAAAGTACCTCCGGCCGAGACGCCCTCGGTGAGGAAAATCATCGTGTCGTCGCCTTCGGGGCGGCCGGTCTTCTTGTCCGTCTTGTCGAGCTTCAGGTGGCGCTTGCAGTCCTTGAGCTGCGGCACGCGCACGCTCACCGCCTGGCTGCGCTCGCGCGCCTGCTTCTTGATGGTATTGAGCTGGCTGCGGAGCTTCGAGGTCTCCTCCACCTTGGCGATCAGCCTGTCGGCCTCAGTGGGGTTCTTGTGGAAGAGCGCCTCGGCCTGCTTCTTGATCTCGGCGACTAGCTCGGAGCGTATCTCGGGCGAGCCCAGCTTCGTCTTCGCCTGGCCCTCGAAGGTGGGGTCCTGCATCCTTATCGCCACCGCGCCGATGATGCCTTCGCGCACGTCGTCGCCATCGAACTTCTTCTTCGAGTATTCGTTCAGTGCCTTTGTAAGGCCCTCCTTGAACGCGGAGAGGTGCGTGCCGCCCTCAGTGGTGTGCTGACCGTTGACGAAGGAGTAGTACTCCTCGGAGAAGCGGTTGGTGTGGGTGAACACGAACTCGAGCGTCTTCGAGCGGTAGTGGAATGGCTGGTAGATCTTCTCGAACTGGGCCTCGTCCTGGATGAGGTCGGCGAGGCCCTCGTCGGACACGACCTTCTGCCCGTTGAGGTCCAGCGTGAGGCCGGCGTTGAGGTAGGCGTACATCTTGAGGCGGCGCATCACGTGGTCTTCGCGGAAGCGGAACTTCTTGAAGATCGTCGCGTCCGGCACGAACTCCACGTACGTCCCCATGCGCTCCGATGCGTCCTTCAGCTTGCCGCGCTTCTTGGAGACGAGCTTCCCCTTCTCGAAGAGAGCCTCCGAGAACTCGCCCTCGTCC
>JAFUDL010000362.1 GCA_017459225.1 Kiritimatiellia bacterium | reverse complement strand
GCAGGCGACATCCGTCTTCCACGAACTGGAGGCGGTGCTTGCAGAGGCGGGAATGACGTTTGCGGACGTTGTGCGCACGTGGCTGTACATCGACGACGTGTGCGACTGGTACGGCGAGTTCAATGCGGCGCGCTCGGCGTTCTTCGAGTCGCGGCGCGTGTTCGAGACGTTTCTGCCGGCATCCACTGGAATCGGCTGCGCAAATGCGGACGGCGCGGCGCTGGTGGCGGGCGCGATAGCGATGCGCCCGAAGCGCGAGGGGGTGCGCGCTGAGATTGTGGAGTCTCCCCTGCAGGCGCCGGCGATGGCGTACAAGTCTAGCTTCAGCAGGGCGGCGGAGATCGTCACGCCGGAGGCAAGGCGTCTCTTCGTGAGCGGAACGGCGTCCATCAAGCCCAACTCCCACGACGTCGCATACGTAGGCGACATCGAGCGGCAGATAGACTGCACGATGAACGCGGTTAAGGCGATACTCGAGAGCCGCGGCCGCTCATGGGCGGACGTCTCGCGCGCGATCGTCTACTTGAAGCGCCCGGAGTTCCTTGCGCCATGGAGGGCATGGCTCGCGGCAAACGGCCTGGACGCGGACTTCGCAGCCGAGACGGTGTGCGACGTGTGCCGCGACGAATGGCTCTTCGAGATCGAGGCGGACGCCGTGTGCGGTCCGCGCTTGATATGAAAGAACCTCAGGAAATAACATGACCTTTTTGCCTAGCGTGCAGACTCGGCCAGACCCATTGCCATTTCGTTTGCCCTACAACGAAGTCCGATTTTTTGGTATAATACGCATGGGGAAAAACAGAAAAGGAGTCAAAAGCAGATGAACATCAGAGTGATTCTTGGCTTGGCGCTCGCGGCGAGCGTGTGCGCGGCCGAGGCGAAGGTGACAACAGCAACGCCGTTTGCGGACAATATGGTGCTGCAGCGCGAGAGACCCGTTCCCGTGTGGGGCACGGCCGATCCCGGCGAGGCGGTGACGGTGCAGTTCGCCGGGCAGACGAAGACTGCTACGGCCGACGCGAAGGGCGCGTGGAAGGTGATGCTCGACGCGATGCCCGCCTCGAAGGAGAACCGCACGCTCACGGTCAAGGGCGCGTCCAACGCTGAAGATATCAAGAATGTGCTCGTGGGCGAAGTGTGGTTCGCGAGCGGACAGTCCAACACCGAGTGCCCGATTTGGGGACCTAGTCCGCGCTACCGCGACGGACAGGGTGCGGTGATGACCGCCACGGCGCGCCGTCCGTTCATCCGCTACGTCAAGAACGCAAGGACCACCGCCCGCGAGCCGAGGCTCGGATGGAAGGCCGTCTGGCGCGACTACTCGCCAGAGTCATTCAAGGCCACTTTCCACAACAACCTCTCCGCGATGGCGTTCTACTACGCGCTCGAGCTGCATGACGCGCTTGGCGTTCCCGTGGGCATCATCGACTCCAGCTGGGGCGGCACGCGCATCGAGCCGTGGACGCCGCCGTCTGGCTTCAAGCAGGTGCCTGCGATTCCGGCGAAGGTCGGCGCGGGCACGCCGACTGCTCTCTGGAACGGCATGGTGGCCGCCTTTGCTCCGTATGCGATCAAGGGCTTCATCTGGTACCAGGGCTGCTCCAACGCGGGTGACGGCATCCGGTACTGCGACAAGATGCACGACCTCTACAACGGCTGGGCCAAGGAGTTCCAGAATCCGGGTCTCAAACTCTACTTCGTGCAGCTTGCGCCATTCAGCCGCAGCTGGTTCTCCGTCCAGATGGGACAGGCGAAGTTCGCCGCGGAGGAGAAGAACGCCGCGATGATCACGACGTGCGACATCGGCAACTCGTGGGACATCCATCCGAACGACAAGGAGTCCGTGGCGAGGCGTCTTGTCCTCCACGCGCTGAAGCGCGACTACGGTTTCGACGGCATCGTCGACGACGCCCCGGAACTCAAGTCATGGAAGGTCGAAGGCGACAAGTTCGTGATGTCGTTCAGCAACGCGAACGCCTGGTACGCCTACAATGCCGACCGTTCAGTCGCCAAGGGTTTCGAGGTTGCGGGCAAGGACGGCAAGTTCGTTCCCGCGAACATCGTCAACAAGGGCGCCAACGGAACGCTCGCCGGAGCGGAGCTCATCGTCTCCGCGCCGGGAGTCAAGGAGCCGCGCCGCCTTCGCTATCTCTACTCCAAGCCCTGGATCGGATCGCTCTACTCGTTCGACTCTGGCCTGCCGCTGGGGCCGTTTGAGATCGATGCGCGCGATCCTGCCGAGGGAAGGCGCGCAGGCGCGGCGTCTAAGCTTGGCGATGCGCTGAAGGTGCCAGAACTCGCGGGGTTCCGTCCTGTGCTGCAGGCCAATCTGCCCACAAGCGGCGCTTTCAACAAGGGCGCGTACACGCTTGACGAGACGGCGAAGGCGGGTGACTTCACGCGCGTGGCGTATGTTCTTGAGCTCGTGTGCAGGGATGATTCGGTTGACTGGGCCGCAGCCGCGATGGACGCCTTCACCACAGACGCCTCCAAGCTCGGCGTGCCCGCCGTCACAAAGGCGTTCTTCCAGCAGGGAGTGGCCAACCTCGTGGTTCGCTCGAACCGCGAGTGCGTGCCGGAAGGCTCGTTCCCCGAGGGCG
>JAFUDL010000361.1 GCA_017459225.1 Kiritimatiellia bacterium | reverse complement strand
GTCACGAGGTGACGCGTGAGCCACGGCAGCAGGTCCTCCACGCCCTTGAGCCCCTCGCGCTTGATGTGCGCCTGACACCGCGGGCATCCCTTCCAGAAGTTGCGCGGACACTCGTCGCCGGCGATGTGGATCACGTCGGACGGAAACAGCTCGCACACCTTGTCCAGCACCTTCTCGGCGAAGCGTATGCACTCCGGATTGCCGACGCACATCACGCTCGTGTTTTTGGCGCGGTCGGGACTGTCGCAGCGGAACTGCGGATAGGCGCGCAGGGCCGCGCCGAAGTGGCGTGGCATCTCGATTTCGGGAACGACCTTGACGTGACGCGTCGCCGCGTATGCGACGATCTCCCGGATGTCCTGCTCGCTGTAGTAGAACGGCTGGAGCTTTTCGCCGTACACGAAGCCGGAGCGTCCCCTCACGACGCCCTGCTTGACGAGTTCGGGGAATTCGGGGATTTCGACCGTCCACCCCTCGTCGTCCGTGAAGTGGATCTGCAGCACGTTGAGCTTGTACCACGACATCTCGTCGATGACGCGCAGGATGGCGGACTTGCCGAGGAAGTGGCGGGCCGTATCCAGCAATACGCCGCGCCACTTGAACTTCGGCGCGTCAACGATCTCCGCGCACGGATAGATTTTCTGCTTTGCCTTCGGATCGACCTTCTCGATCTGCGCAAGCGTCATGCGGGCGTAGAACGCGCCCGCGTCGTCGGAACAGCGGATCGTCACGCCGCCCTTCGTGATCGAAAGCTCGTAGCCCTCCGGCGGGATGGACGCGACCTGCTCGACCTTCGGAGCGCCCTTGAGACGGCACTCGCCGCCAGTCACGGACATCTTCTGCGGCGCGGGGATGATCGCAAGCTTCTCTTCCGGCACGGGCTCGAAGGATATCTTGTCGAGCAATACCGCGTTCGCGTTCTTGTCGCCGTTCTTGTTCAGTCCGCCCGGTGCGATCCAGAAATACTCGCCGTCGTTCGGGACGAACGTGCAGATGTCGTACCAGGCGTAGTTCGGGCCCACGGCATTCGCCCGCCGAGCAGCTTGCCCCGTAGTTTTCCATTTCCGCTCGTCGAACACGCCCGCCGAGAATGCGTTTCCACGCGCCGTCCCATCGCAGCGCACGCGCACACGCAAGCGGTACTTCACGCCGGGTTCGAACGCGATGCGGTTCATCATCAGCATCACGTACCACTCGTGATGCGAGTTGAACATCTTGACGGCGCGTCCGTCGCTCGCAAGCGGATCCTCCACGAACTCGCCGAATTCGCCGGGTCTGTCGAGGCTCAACGCACTTTCCTGGAGCTCGCCGCAGAACGGCGTGGGGGAAAGGCGCGCCGGTGCATCAGGCGATTCGGCTACGATCCGCCACACGATCGAGCGGCGGCGCAGGACTTCCTTGCGGGCGGCGTCCGCGCCGTTCAGTTCAGCGGGAATGCGCGCGAGCAGCGACTTCGCGAGAGTGCGTTGTTCTACCAGCTTGCCGCTCTCCGCGACGAACGGACTTTTTCTCATCCAAAGCAGACGGTCGCCTTTCTGCGGTTCGGCGAGCATGGCCGCCAGCTTTGCAGAATCCGCCTCGAACGCCGCATCTGCCGCGCGCGCGGAAAGGCCGCCTGTGAACAGCGCTGCAAGCGCAACCATTGCTACGCTTAATGTATGTCTCACTTTCTTCATTGCTTTCTATCCTTGGAGGGTGAAGAACATCTGTGACAATGATAGCATATTCACGCCATAGTTTGCAAGACCAAAAATCCAAACATCCCACCACGAGAGCTCCTTGGACCAATCTGCCTTGCAACGGGAAAAGGGGATTTGGTATAATCTCGGCGTATGCGTTTGCAGGATAGTGGGCCGATTAGGCCGAAGACAGGAACGACATGAATAACTCAATGAAATTGACGATGATGGCGGCTTGTGCCGCAATGTGCGTAATAGTGGCGTTCGGCGCCGAGCAGAAGGCGCCGCAGCCGCCTTACGAGGCGACGCCCGTTGGCAAGCTCGAGAGCCGCACCAAGGACAAGACGCGCTCGCCTGGAATATTCGGCGACTACTGGTGGGCGAACCGCTTTCTCGATCGGCACCAGCAGGTGGAGAAGCTGCGCGGCAAGACGGTGGACATCGTCCTCCTGGGCGATTCCATCATGCACTTCTGGGAGTGGAAGCATCCCGAGAGTTGGCGCAAGCTGACGAAAGGGCGAACCGTGCTGAACCTCGGATACGGCGGCGACAGAACCGAGAACGTAATATGGCGCATACAGCACGGCGAGCTGGACGGCTACAAGGCGAAGAACATCGTGCTGATGATCGGCACCAACAACAATTCCTCCGACTCCACCAACCCCACAAACGTCGCGAAGGGAGTCGAGGCGATAGTGACGCAGATCAAGGCAAAGCAGCCCGAAGCGCGGCTGATACTGCATCCGATATTTCCCCGCGGCAACGCCCCGCAGCCCACGAAGCACCACGCGAAGGCGCGTGCGAAGAACGACGTCACGAACGCACTGCTCAAGGAGTTCGCGTCCAAACACCCCGAGATCAAGTGGATCGACTTCAATGAAAAGATGGTCGACGCCTCGGGATGGGTGCCGAAGGCGATGATGCCGGACGGAATCCATCCTTCGGACTCCGGATACGACATATGGATGGACGCCATCCTGCCCGTGACCGACGCGAAGAGGTGATTGCGCATGGAGAAGCCATTGGAAAAATTCAGGGACTTCGTCGAGAAGTTTCTTTCGCACGATGCGGGACCGTTCGCGCAGTTCGTGAAGTACGGCGCGATAGGCGTGATGGCAACGTGCGTGCAGACTGGCGTGTTCTACGTGCTCGCGTCGACGTGCCTCAGGTGCCTGACGGCTGACGACTTGGCGGTGAAGCTGCTTGGGCTGCCGTCCGTCGCCTTTACAGGCAATGAGGCCTGGTACGCATCGCGCGGGATGATCGCCGCCGCCGCGACGGCGGTCGGATTCGTCGTGGCCAACATCTTCTGCTGGCTGATGAACAGGCGGTTCGTGTTCAAGCCGGGAAAGTTCAGGTGGTACGTGGAACTTGCGATGTTCTTTGGCGCGTCAACGCTGGCCACGGTCATCGCGCTTGGGTTGATGAAGTTCCTCATCGACCAGTTCGGATTGATGACGACGCTTGCCGTGGGCGTGGAGGTGGTCGTCTCATTCCTCGTGAACTTCTTCATCCGCAAGTTTGTCATCTTCAAAGGCTAGGCGCAAGTTGCCCCTTTCCAAAAATCACGCGGTTGATTAAACGGTGTATTTTTGATATCATCTGTCGTGTTCAAATAGGACTTGAGACATGAAAAAACTCCCATCTTCGATCTGGCCGTTTGCGATGTGCACGGCGGCGTTTTTCCTTGCTTTGTGCATTTGCTGCGGCTGCGACAGGCAGAACGACGTCAAGCCTGCGCCCAAGACGCAGGAGGCGAAGGCCGTTGACGAGCTTCAGGCCGCGATCGAAGCGGCGCCGCAGAAGAATGCGGTTTCGTCCGCCGCGACAAACGCGCCGGCCGTCACCTCTGCTCCAAAGGCCGCAAAGGTGGAGGTGCCGAAGCCCAAACCAAAGCCCGAGCCTATGGCAAACGCCGTCCAGATGCGCGACTATGGCTTCGACGTGGTGTTCTCCTGCATGCCCGATCTCGCCTCACTTGCGGACCATGTGAAGGTCGAACCTTCCGCTGGCCCCCTCACGATCGGCTACACCAGCTGGAACTACAGCTGCTCCTTCAGGGGTGCCTTCAAGCCGCGCAATTCGTACACGGTGACCGTGCGCGCCGGAACGCCAATGGCCGACGGGCGGAAGACCGCGAAGGATTTCCGCCGCACTTTCACCATGCGCGACCGGCCGAGAAGGATTTCGTTCGCCGCGGAGGGGCGCTATCTGCCGGCCGCGGGAAGCCGCGCGATCGCGGTCAAGACGATGAATGTGACGAACCTCCTGTGCGAGACGCGTCCGGTGCCGCTGAAGAACATTGTTCAACTGATGGCGCGCGAGGCGGAGTGCTACGATAGCTTCTATGGCGGCGGCGGCGATTCCGGCGACGCCGCAGAGCTTGCCGGCGATCCTGTGAAGAAGACGGTGCGCGTGAAGACTGTGCTGAACGAGGAGGTCGTGACCGTGCTCCCTGTGAGAGATGCCGACGGCAAGGCCGAGAACGGCGTGTACCTTGTGAGCGTGTGCGCGAAGAAGGCCGGCGCGAAGACCGACGAAGGCGATGGCCCGTGCTCGTGGAGGCTCGTGTGCGTGACGGACATCGGCCTTTCCGTGCGCCAGTCGACTGGCGGAGTAAGCGTGTGGGCGACGTCGCTTTCAAGCGGGCGTCCGATCGAGGGACTGCGCGCGGTTGTGTACGGCTCTAACGGAATCGCGCAGGCCGAAGGCCTCACCGATGCAGATGGATGGTGCATGTGCGAGCTGCCGAATGGAAAGAATCCGTTTGCGGTGGTGGTGGCGAAGATGGACGAGACAGACGCCGTGTTTCTTTCGCTGCGAGGTCCGGTTGAGGAGCCCGATCCCGGCCCCAGACGATCCTTCGTGCCGGAGAAGGGGAGCGAGGCGTATGTGTGGACCGACCGCGGCATATACCGCCACGGCGAGCCGATCCTCGTGCATGCGATCCTGCGCGACGGGAAGGGCAACGCGCCGCGTCCCTTCCCCGTTGAAATACGCCTTCTGAACCCCGAAGGCGAGGTGACGATCAAGCGCACGCAGGTGAGCGACTCGATGGGCGTTGTGGCGCGAAGCGACTTCTCGGTGGCGCAGGACCAGCCGAGCGGATGGTGGACAATCGACGTGTTCACGCCTGGCGACGAAGGTACGCATCTTGGATCGGCGCGGATCAAGGTGGAGGAGTTCGTGCCGCCGCAGATACGCGTGAAGGTGACGCCGCCGGCCGAGGGAACGCAGGCGGGGACGAATCTAATGTTCACGGTGGCCGCGGAACATCTCTTCGGCGGCCCGGCGAAGGGACTCCCGGCGGAGGCGGCGGTGATGTTCGAGGATGAGCCGTTCGCGCCGCGCGGCTGGGAGGCGTTCCGCTTCGGCGACGAGACGAGGCGCCTTGCGCCGAACTTCAAGACGCTTGACAACACGAGGCTCGACGCAGAGGGGAAGACGACTTTCTCGGCGGAGTTCCCGAAGAAGATGCGTCCCCGCGCCGCCGTGAAGATGACGATGCAGGGAAGCGTGTTCGAGAGCGGCGGTAGGCCCGCCTCGGCGCGCGCCTCCACGATTGTGCATGCATATCCGCACTACATCGGCGTGGCGCTGCCGAACACGCTGAAGGCCGGGGCCGAGAAGCGCAGGTGCCGTGTGGTGGTGGTCAATCCCGACGGCTCGCCATGCCGCGGCGAACGCCGCCTCACGGCGCGCTTCGAGCGCGTGGAGACGGTGTACGGACTCAAGCAGAGCGGCGGGTCGTGGGAATGGCGCTCCGACAAGGTGCGCATTCCGCTGGGCGACGAGATCGAGGTTGTGGTGCCCCAGACGGGCATGGGCATGCTCGAGGTGCCTGCGCCGTCCTGCGGAGACTATGCCGTGACTCTGCGCGAGCAGGGATCGGACGTGACGTTCTCCGCGTCCTACTGGGTTGGCGGCGAGGGCGACGGGGCGGTGCGCGCGCCGCTCGAGAACCCCTCGCGCGTCTCGCTCAAGGCGGACAAGAAGGTATATCATCCCGGGGATAGGCCTCGAATCACCGTCAAGGCGCCGTTCGCAGGCTCGGCGTGGCTCGCCGTTATGCGCGACAAAACCGTGTACTCGCAGATTCTTTCGCTCACCAACGCCACGTGCGAGCTGGAGCTCGAACCAGTCGAGACCTCGTGGACGCCTGGCGTGGACGTGGCGCTGAGCGTGGTGCAGGCGGTCAAGCCTGGTCCGCGCCAGGTGGCCAATCGCGCGATCGGCCGCATTCCGCTAAAGTGCGCCACGCTCGACAGCTCCATCGACGTGCAGGTGAAGGCCGCGGTTGAATGCGTTCCCATGGGCGGCTCGCACGTTGTGGTGGACGTGACTGCGGCCGGCCAGTCCGCGGTCGGCGAACGAGCCGTCGTGACCGTGGTTGACGAAGGCATCAACATGCTCACCAGCCAGAAGACGCCCGATCCGGCGGGATGGTTCGGCGAGCCGCGCGCCGGCGAGGATTCGCTATACGACGTCTACAACCGCATTCTCCCGATACTCGGCGATGGCCTCAAGCGCGCAGGCGCGAAGACAGGCGGCGGCGCTGACGGCGATCTCTTCCGCCGCGTGAGCCCAGTTCCCTCGCGCCGCTACAAGCCGCTCAGCATGTGGAAGCTCGACGTGCCGCTCAAGGCGGGACGCGCCACCGTGCCTTTCGAGCTGCCAGAGTTCGTGGGCGAGGTGCGCGTGACCGCGGTTGCGTACAACGCCCGCGCCACCGGCGCCTCGTCAGTGCAGGCGAAGGTGACGCCGAACCTCGTGATGCAGCCTGACGCGCCGCGCTTTGCCGCTCCGGGCGACGAGTTCCTCGTCACGATGACGCTCTCCAACCGCAGCGGCGCCAAGGGCGCAGTGGCGTATGACCTCATGGCCGGCGGCTCTGTGGGCCTTTCCGCTCCTGTGCACGGCAAGATCGAGCTTGAGGATGGCGCCAGCGAAACGTTGACATTCCCCGTTCGCGCCCAGCCCGCGCCCGGCGAGGGTACGATCGTGTTCGTGGCAGAGGGGCTCGGTGAGAAGCACAAGAACGAGATTCTTCTGCCGGTGCGTCCCGCTGCGCCGTGGGTGAAGAAGGTTGAGACCGTGGCCCTGAAGGCGGGCGAGAGACGCGTGTTCCATAACACCGCGGCGATGCTGCCCGGGTGCGCGCGGCGCACGTTCCTCGCTTCCGGAAGCCCGGTGGCGGAGCTCGCGTCGGCGCTCGAGTATCTGACGGGCTACCCGTACGGATGCCTGGAGCAGACCGTGTCGCGCGTGTTTCCGCTTGTCGCGGCGGGAGGGCTGCTCAACACGCTGCCAGTGTCGGAGACATCGGCGGCGGAGGACGCCAAGAGCTCGGTGACGGCTGGGATACGCCGCGTATGCGACATGGTGCGCGCGAACGACTTCGTGATGTGGCCCGACTGCGACGTGCCGCCGTGGGACAGCGAGGTGTCGCTCTGGGCGGCGCACTTCCTTGTGGAGGCGTCCAAGGGCGGCTTCGAGGTGCCAAAGGGGCCGCTTGGTCGCGTGCGCAACTTCCTGCGCGGATGGGCGATGTCCACTAACGAGACCGAGAGCGTGTACGCGTGCCACACGCTCGCCCTCGCCGGCCAGGCGGACCGCGACCGCATGCTTCACTGGTTCGACCGCCGCGCCTCGCTTTCGCCTCTTTCCCGCGCCCGCCTCGCACGCGCCTTCGCGCGCGGTGGCGACGTGCCGCGAGCGAAGACGCTCGTTGATTCCCTGATCGGCGAGCCGGCTTCCGTAAAGGACGCCGCGTTCGCCATACTCGCGCGGCTCGACGTTGATCCGAAGGACGAGCGCCTTGCCGCGCTCGCACTGTATCTCATCTCGCGCCGCAACGCCTCCACATGCCACTGGGACACCACCGAGGCGAACGCCCATGTTCTTCTTGCGCTTGGCAGCTACTACCGCGCCACGTCCACAACCATCGGCATTCCAGAGGTCTACATGCAGATGGAAGGCGCGGAGGCGCGCAAGATATCGCCTAAGAGGGCGGAACGCATGACTGGCGGCGGAGATGTGACGCTCGTGAACAAGGGGCAGGGCGATGCGTTCGCCACGGTCACTTGCCTTGCGCTGGCTGACGCGGCGTCGCTGAGCCCTGAAACGCGCGGCATCTCCGTTTCGCGCCGATTCCTGCGCACTGACGGCACAGCTGCGGCTCCTGACGGATTCGTGCGCGGCGAGATGCTCGTGGTGGAAGTGACGCTCTCCGCGCCGGTGAAGACCGTGTACTCCGATCTCGTTCTGGAGGAGCTTCTGCCCGCCTGCTTCGAGCCGGACCATACGCCGCTTGGCCTCGACGCCTATCCGTTCATGGGCAAGAACGCGCACGGCTGGCTGCTGCGCCGCGAAATGCGCGACGACCGCGTGCTGGGATTCTCGCGACGCTTCTCTCTCGGGGCGGGCGAGAGCGTGCGCTTCTTCTATCCCGTGCGCGTGGTGAGCGCGGGTGACTTCATCCTCCCAGGCTCGTCCGTGGAGGCGATGTACAACCCGGCCGTGCACGCGAGCGGCGCATCCGGCCGCGTGAAGGTGACGAAGTGAGGCAACGATGAGGCATAGCGGCATTTCTGGATTTCTCTGCGGCGCGGCGGCAATTGCGGCGGCCGCGCTTCTGGGCGGCTGCCACTACTACTACATCGTGAAGGCCGAGCTGCAGCAGACGAACGAGATGTTCGTGCAGCCGTTTATCAGCCGCTCCGTGATGACATGGAACGTGAACGCTGCGCTTGGCACGGACGGCGTGCGCAGCGTGGAGCGCGTGGCGGAGGTGCTGAAGAAGGCGGATGTGGACGTTGCCGCATTGCAGGAGATAGACAGGCGCACGAAGCGCGCGGGAGGCAAGGATCAGCTGGAGGAGCTTGAGCGGCTGACCGGCTTCAAATCCGTGTGGTGCCATGTCGGCGACCGCGACGAAGGCGAGGTCGGCATGGCATTTCTCGTCAAGGACGTTCCCGCCAAGACGTCCAATGTGGACCTCCCGGGCGGCGGAAAGGCCGTGGTGGCGGAGTATCCGGCCTTTACGGTGGGGATGGCGCGCTTCCCCGAGAAGGCCGAGGATAGGGATGCCGCGGTGACGAAGCTTGCTGGCATGGTGGAGCAGATTCGCCCGTTCCTGCTTGTGGGCGACTGGGAAGAGGAGCCGTCGAGCGAATTTCTCCATCGCCTGCGGCGTTCGTTTGCCGTCATTTCCGGCTTCTCGCCGACGTATCCGGCCGACGGGCCTGTGAGCTGCGTGGACTACGTGGCGGTTTCGCGGCGTCATCTCTCGCGCTGGGAGCATGTGACTCGCGAAGTGCTGGACGAACCTGTGGTTTCGGATCATCGTCCAGTGCTGGTGAAGGTGCGCTAGCCTCGCGGCTCAATTGTCCAGAAAAGCTGTGCCTCGCCAGGTCACGCGTCCCTGTCCTCCGGCCTGTCCACCGAATTGTCCACCGACTTGTCCACCGTAGCCTTGGCGAAGGTGAAATTTTTACCAATGTTGCCAATATCCAATTCCAATACCCAATCCGCCTATGCCAAGTTTACGGCGGACAAGTAGGTCATTGGCAACATTGGGATTAGCAGAGGGGGGGTACTCGCGGATTCGTGAACGGGCAAGATGTCCGTTCGCACATTTTTCACCAAACCCTAGAACTACCCAACCACACAACTACCCAACCACCAAACCTGAAACTATGTGACGTGCGCCGTAGTGTTGTGTTTTTTTGTGTCCTAGCGAGGGGGAAAATATGCTTCTCGACCAATAAAATAAGGCTATTGGAATGGTGGGCTATAGTGGATTCGAACCACTGACCTCTTCCATGTCAAGGAAGCGCTCTAACCAACTGAGCTAATAGCCCGAAAGATGAATAACAGTATATCAAACCTGAGGCAGATGGTCAACTGCCAATTTTGCGAATTGCGAAATCGAAAACTCTCCGTAGCCGCTAGGTGATGTTTTTGATATAATAACGCCCATGCAAAACAATACTCTCAACAAATCGTTTCTCATTGGGCCGGTGGTGTTTGTGCTCTGCATTGCCGCGCTACTGGTCACATGGTGCGTGATGGAGCCTGCCGCGCTTCATGCTGCGTTTGACAATGACGGACGCTCCCCGTTCGAGCTGGCGACGCTGCCGTTCTTCGCGGCGATCATCCCGCTCGTGTGGTGGAAGTGTCCGTTCACCGGCTCGTCGCGCCGCCGCGCGCTTCTCTGCGCCGCCGTGTCGATCGTGGCGTTCATGGCGGTGGTCAAGGAGCTCGACCTTCATCTCGTAGTCATGCACAAGCTCTTCCCCGAGGTGGTGAATGGCGACGGCAGCGTGTATGGTCTCGTGAAGCCCAACGGCGAGGCGCTCTCCGGCACTCCGTTCAAGATGCGCTTCCTCACAAACGGCGGTGCGCCGCTTGCCGCAAAGGGACTTGCCCTCGTGTACTTCGGGTCGTTCTTCGGCATCTTCGCGGCCTTGCTGGCGTACTACGCGATTCCGCTCATCAAGGGGTTCTTCTCGCTTCATCCCGTTGCGTGGACGATGTGCTGTTTCGGGTCGAGCGGCGTGATGGTGCAGATCATGGACCGTCTGCCAGCGTGGTACCGCCATGCGAAGGGGCTTCAGTTCTCCGACTCCTGCTCGGCGCTTTGCACCTGTCTGGAGGAGGGCGGCGAGATGATGATCGCCATATTCGCCCTCATCGCCATAGTGCAGGCGCATAGATACTACACAGCCTCCCGCGTCGCGGGAGGCTGTGTGAGTGCCTAGTGGCTATGGACTAGGATTTGGACGCTACTTGAGAAGCGCGGCCACGGCGGCGCCGATCATCGGGGCGTGGTCGGGGCAGACGGTGAGCGCGAAGGAGATGTTGCGCGGGCCGAGCATCGCGTCCAGTTCGCGCTTGACGATCTCGGGGAAGGAGACGACGCGCGTCTTGTAGTACGTGGAGCCGTCGATGCACACGCTCACGGGCGCGTAGCGGTCCGTGCCGCCGCCGGTCTTGATGATGAACGCGGCGAGGTGGACGGCCGTGAGGATCGCCGCGCGCTCGAAGATGGGCGTCGCGAGGCGGCGCGCCATGGCGGCGTCGGCGGGCGCCGTGAACACCTTGAGGAGCGGGTTGGGCCTGCCGTTGTCGTACATCGCGCAGAAGTTGTCGAGGTCGTAGCTCTCGAGCGCGCCGAGCTGGAGCACGGCGAGCTTGGCGTCCTCGCTGAAGAAGCCCTCGCGCGCGGCGGCCTTGAACACCTCGAGGCCGATGCGGCCGAGGTAGGCGCCGGAGATCATCTTCTCGAAGCGCTGGTTGCCGCAGTCGGCCGTCTTCCTGTCCATCGCCTCGTCGAACTTGGACTGCGCGATCTTGTTGAAGCCGCCGGACTCCGTGTTGATCGCCATCGCGCCCGCGGGCGCGTCCTTGAGCTTCGTGATGTTCTCGTTCTTCTCGATGTAGGCCACGTTCGTGCCCGTGCCGAGGATGAAGCCGAGGTACGCGGAGTAGCGCACGCCCTTCTCGATCGCCTTGCCGGCGAGGAGCGTCGCCACCGTGTCGTTCACCACGATGATCTTCGACGGCGCGGGATCGAGGCGCTTCGCCATCTCGGCGCCCACCCACTGCCCGACAATCTCCGGCGCCTGGATCTGCTTCGTCCAGTGGAGGAGCTTCGCGTCGCCGGACGCGCTCGCCTCGGCGGGGTAGGAGAAGCAGAAGCCGACCGCGCTGCCCTTGGTGAACGGCGCGCAGCGCTTCACGTGGCCGGTGAGGACCGTGTAGAAATCCTCCTGCGACACCGGGCTCTTCGCCCCGGGCATCTCGCCCTTCTCGACGTGCTCGATCTTGATCTCGCCGCCGTCCGAGGGAATCGTCACCGTGCCGGCGCGGAAATTCGTGCCGCCGGCGTCCAGCACCGTCACGGGCGTATCCTTAGCCACTTCACCGTAGGGAGAGGTGAACGTGGGGATCATCTTGAGAGACGACGGTTCGCCGGCGAGACCGGCCTCCATCTCTTTCTGGAAGGCCGCAATGAGGCCCGCGCGGTCGAGCGAACGCGTCGCCAGGCCGTTGGATTCGAGGAATTCTTCAGGTGTCTGCATACTCTGGTCCTTTCTGGTTCCGTAAAGAATAGCAAACTCCGGGCGCGCCGACAAGCGCGAAATTCTACTTGCGGAGTTTGTTGGCGTACTCGAGGCGGCCGCGCGAACGCGGCACGAACCCCGCCTGGTCGGGTTCCGGCGTCTGCGCGGAGTACGCCGCGCCCTCGCGGAGAATCGCCCGCAGCTCCTGCCAGAGCGGGTCCCCGCGCCCCGCG
>JAFUDL010000360.1 GCA_017459225.1 Kiritimatiellia bacterium | reverse complement strand
GCTCCTCGGCGAGAGGTTCGCCCGCCACGCCGCGCAGGTGATCCTCCACCGCAACGGCGTGGACACAGGCGCCGGCCAGCCCGGCAAGACCGCGAAGTGAACTGCCAAATAAACTGAACGCCCCCGCGAAGGAGGCGTCCAAGGAACAAGGCCCGCCGCACGCCGCAGACCCCGGCCGGAAACCGGACATGGGTGCGACGGGTTGGGGGAGCTTTGCGCCCGGCACCAGCCCAGGAAGGCGACGGCGGACAGGAAACGTCACCCGGCTGCCCCGAAACCCATCAATACGGCACAAAAACTTGCATTCAGCTTTTCAAGAACTTGCAATCACTTCTGCAACTTGCGTTCACCTATGCAAACTTGCATTTGCCCTTTCAGACTTGCGTTTAGTTTTGCGGACGGCACGAATTTTTTACTTCTGGTACACTGCCGGTATTCCAATCATCAACGCAACGACAAATCTGGGCATTACAGCCGTCCCTTCATTCTTCCAACATGCCCTTCAGCACCTCGGTGAGGAAGAGGCGGGTGCGGGACTGAATGCCGGGGGATTTGCTTTCGCGCGGGCCGGCGACGTTGAGGACGAACGGCACGGGATGCGCGGTGGCGAAGAACTGTCCGAGCCACTTACGCACCTTGCCGACGGCATCCGCCTCGCCGAACGAAACGACGAAATGCGACTTCATCATGTTCATGCAGAAATCGCGCGTTCTCAGCGTGCCGCCGCTGATCGGATAGACATCGGTCAGGATCAGCGTCGCGTGGGAGTCGGCGACGTTCTGCCGCGTCCGCACGATGTAGTTCGTGCTCGCGTGCTCCTGCATACGCGCGCGGAAACGCTCGGGAACGGTCCCGTTCTCCGCGCGCCAGCCTTTCGGCACCCAGCCGCCCCAAACAAGGCCGAGACCAAGGGCCGCCTCAAGCGCCCCTTGGTCAACGCCGGTCTGTCCGCCGGACACGATTTTCAGTTCTTGCCTTGTCATTGTCGTTCCTCACTTTATCCAGTCTTTATAAGCGTCAGGACACGAACCCCTGGGCCGTGCCGAAATGACATAGTCGCAGATGTTGTAGCTGCAGTAGAACTTTCGGTAACACCGCCCAGACGGAACGTCTGCCGCCCGTCGAACAACATGATTGGCATGTCTTTTGCCAAATTTCCTACCCGACTGATCTGTCAACCAGCCGCGATGCCTGAAAGAACGACTCATACCAGCATACTCCTTTCAAAACTCTTCAAACAATCTCTCGTCCCTTTGTGAATGCGTGATGAGGAATAAGGACAACTGGCGTAAATCCGGAGACACATCCGGTCCGGGCCTCACTACCAGGCCCTGTTTTGTAAGGAATAGTTGAAACCAGCCAAACACCTCAAGACACAAAGTAGAAGCGAGGAATGAATTTGGATGGACGTCACGGCGATTGGATTGCTCCATCTTTCCGCATTGCGGCAGGAGTCGCCTCCTGGCCACTTAGGGCACTTATAGGTAGTGTCGACATTCACGTTGAACCCATCACAAGCACCTCGCAAAAAATTCTCAAAGGAACGACAAGCTTTCAAAGACCGATGCCGCCGTGAGACGGCGCAATTCCCGTAGCAAGATTCATGCCACCGAAGAGACTCAAGGACTTCTGACGTAAGACTTCAGACATAGGCTGCAGAAAATCAGCGGATTTCGTTCACACATCATCACTTTTCGTGCATTACCGACAATCGCAATTCGATTTCGACCTGTTCCGCACCATAATCTCATTTCCAGAAGTATGAACTCGCGGCCCAGAATTGCTATCTTTTAGGATAGGTCATATTCTTAACTATAACTTCTCGCTACTTGTTTCTTTTTGCTTTCGCTACTTGGAGATAGGGAGACTTGGAGTTTCGAAGTCATTTTGAAGTTTTCTCTCAATCTCCAAAACTCCAAACCTCCCAGCAGCGAAAGCAAGGGGGCATATACTGGCATCAACTGGATTGGTGAGGCCCCATCTGAACACTACCACACCGGCGCATCCTGCCGTCAGCGCGACCTCGGCATCGCCGGTGATTTCCGCTGCGGGCAGCGGGGACGTGTCGTCATCCGATTTGTATCCCTGCAGACCGGCCCATACCTTTGCGCCCTTCGAGTTCTCCACGAACCACTTTGCCGTGGACCCTATCCAGGGAGTTGTCTTCTTGTAGTTTCCCTTGTATATCATTGGAATGACCACGTCCAGACATTTGGTGATCGCCGCATAGTCCTGTCCGTAATAATGCAGGGTTGCCGTTGTCTCAGGCATCAGAGCCGCTGAGACGACGATGCGGGGAGACGTCTTGTGGAGCCGGGTGGCGGTAAGTCTCACAAATTCCGAGACAGCGTCCGCGCCGCCTGGCGTCTTGTAGGCCGTGCCGGGATATCTCACATAATCAAGATGGATGCCCGCAACGCCGCTGATCCGCGCATAGGATTGCGCGCGTCCGATTTTCTCGTCAAAGAGGGCCGCGTTTGGCATGCCGTCTTTGACCGGATTTATCCAGCTGCCATTGTAGAAAATCTGCATCCATATATGCACCTTCATACCAGCCGCATCCGCCTTCGCGATCCAACTTTCGACATCGCGCTGACCATGCGCCTTGAAAGCATGCTCGTGCAGAAACACGTCCGTAGCTCCCTGTGCAGCCATTGAGCGCACGTCCACGCTCTTCATCGTCCTGCCGTGCAGCCAGTAGCCGTAATGCCTCAAGCCCACCCCGCTCTCGACGTCTGCCTTGGCCGGAACCGGCGGAACGGAAGCGGACTGCGCAACAACTGCGGCCAGGACCGCAATCACTACGCATAAAACTCTTTGGATGATCAGTGCTCCCGCCAAACGATGGATTTCCATTGGCGGCATTAGGCAGGAATATGAACTTGCTGTTTGCATGGCAAGAACATTATACCAAAACCATGCTCCGTGGGGGAATGTTGCCAATGTGGAAATGTTGCCAATACCAATGTTACCAATACCAATTGCGTGTGCCCGTACGCAAGCTCGCATGCCATACGAATTTCCTTTAATTCCTTTTCATGGTTGGATTCATGCTTGCATCACCTCCATGGGTGTGATACAATGTGTGGCGGAGTTGGGAAACCAGTGAACCAATCCCTCGTTGATGGAAGCGTCGGCGAGGGCTTCTGTTTTCAATTCATTTGTCATCCTTTCAACACTCCGCTGTGTGTAACCACTGCCTTCTATAATCACCTTTATGGCAACACTGCCCGCATCGGCGGCTGGACGCGAAATTCGCTGCCGAGCCTTTTGATACTTGGAAACAACTTGTTTGAAACAACTTGCCTTTGGCGCACGGGCTAACTCGCCCGTGCCCATAGTCCAATCAAAAACGACACAATTATATTAAGATCCTTGCAAAAACAGATGGATAGATACGCGGGCGAGTTAGCCCGCGCGCCTCCCTCAAAGTTGTTTTTACCAGTTGTTTTGGTTGTTTCCAATCTCAAAACGCATGGTGAAAAACGCCCGCATCGGCTCAGAGTATGACGTGGCTGGAACGAAAGCCGCAAAAGTTACCATTCCCTCCCTTCTATAATCACCCTTATGGCAACAGGGCGGACCTACGACGGCCAGCTGCGGTTCGTCAGAAGCCTGGTGCCGTTGCGGCGGGCAGGCAAAAGTGATATAATGGAAAAGGTTCCGGCGGATCCTACGGAGAAAGACCTTGAACAGTCCTATGGAGAAAGACCTTGAACAGGCAAGAAGGAAGTTGGCAGATGGCAGCATCACAAGCGACAGATACGACGCGGAAGACATCAGGCGATACCTCTCGCGTGGAGGGCGGAGCGCAGAGCTTGTCGTCGAAGCGGCAATCGCAGCCGAGAGATTGGGTGGAGGAGGTGAAGAGGGCTCAGAAGTACAGCAGAGAGCAGTTGGCAGAGTTCTCGCGAAAAGCGCGCTTGGCTGGAAGGAAGGGGTTCAGCGTGCCCTGACGGTAACCACTGCCTTCTATGATCACCCTTATGGCAACTGGCGACGAGAACGTCGCCGCACTGGACGGATTCTGGAGGTTCGTTAGCGTTCACTCTTGGGCGCATCTCCATTTTTCACCCATGTGCATTGAAGTGGGAAACAACAAGAACTACTTTAAAAACAACTTTGAAGAGGTGCGCGGGCTAACTCGCCAGCGCTTTTTCATCTGTTTAGCACAGGAAGGATTTGGCATAATTGTGCCACTTCAGATGAGTCAATGGCACGGGCGAGTTAGCCCGTGTGCCAAAGGCAAGTTGTTTCAAACAAGTTGTTTCCAATCAACAGGAGATACAACGGGGAAATTACGCACCTTTCACTCTTGCATCGCTTCCGTGGATGTGGTACAATGCGCGGCGAACCCGTTAAATCGGGTAACGCAGCCCCGCTTCTTGCGGGGCTTTCTTGTTAGTTCAACTACCATCCGTTCAACACCCCGCTGTGTTTCCACTACATTTCGCCTTAAGGCACCTAAAGACGATGTGAAAGGAGAAAATTTCGTGAGCAGTCCTCTTACTCTTAACGATGACCGCCGGAAAGGCTCCCCGTATTGTAACGCCCGAAGCGGAGTAATGCCGACTGCTCACGAAGCCTGACATTGAGTGGCTCCCCGGCCGCGTAACCGCGCGTAACTTCGCATTTCAGCGAAGACCTAGAACACAGTGTATCAGGCGAACAACAGTTTACCATAAACCCTTTTGACAAGGAATCCCATATCTGAAATAAAAATCGTGCCCCAGAATGGGAACCTGTCGGATGATTCCCCCGACAAACGTCCAAAACGCAGTTCCAGGAGCACGAAATGATTTTCTTCTTATGCGACTGCACGCTTCCGCTTCTCCAGCACGAACTTAATGTAGTCGATCACGGAGTCGTTCCAGCCGAAGATCTGGTAGACGTTCAGCTTCTCCGCCTCGTATTCGGGGATGGGAGAGGTCATGTAGCTGTCGCCGCGAAGGACGAACGCGACCGCGTTCGGGTAACGATTGTGGTAATGCTTCCACGCCGCCAGCCAGCCGGAACCGTACTCCTCCGTGTCCGTAAGGAACACGGAGTAGTCCGCGTCGATGTTCTTCCTGAGCATGTAGTTCACAGCCGTCTCCATATACGTTCCGCCTTCGACCATATCCATGATGGCCTTGATGTGCGTCATCACCGAATCGGCGCGCGGCACGCTGTAGCGCCTCACCTTCTCGTCCCACGGCAGCACAGTCACGTCATTCAGACCCTTCATGAAGAAGCCAACGAACATCGCGCTCACCGTCGCGTAGGTGAGCACGGAGGATCCCCCGATGCGGGCGCCCATGGAGCCGGAGATGTCCGGCGCGATCACCCACCGCTTGTCAGCAAACACGCTCCAGTCGTAGGAGGTGGCGTACTCGTTCAGCACGTCGGCGAGGTAGTCGCTCACCCACTTGCCAGATGCCGACATCTCTTTCTCCACTGCCAGATACGCCGTGTAGAGACGGAACGGGAACACCTTCGCCTTCTTGAGCGACTGCACATTGACCTTGGAACGAAGCATCTCATGCGTCAGCACGCCTTCGCGCAGGAACTTCGCGAGATACTTCACGAACCGCATAACGGGAGAACGCCTCGCAACCACTTCCCAGAGCGAAGCGTCGAACTTGCCATAGTAGGCCGTGAGCGAATTGACGTCCAGATTGTTACTGGCGAGAATTCGCTCTGCCTCTGCCAGAGAGCCCGCCTCAACTGCCGCCACGAAGTCGCGATGCGCGGCGAGCTCGGGATACTCCTCATACGCCTTCTCGAGCTTCTCGGCGGAGTTGCCCTTCACCTTGGGGTAGGCGCTGAGGATGTAGGCGTAGATCGAATCCCCGCCTTTGAACCGGGAGAGGCGGATGGCGTCTGCAATCTCGCGACGGTACTTCTGCGCGTAGCAGGGAGTCATCTTGGACTGTATCCAGTCCGCAATGGCGGTCTTGAGAGAACGGCCGAAGCCACGCACCGCCTTCGCAACCTCGATGAAGTCCACGAGGTCGTTGCCGGTGAGGATAACCTTCTTGAAGATGTCCTGGAAGAGAAACGCGTCCTTCTTTGAGAGGAACACGAGCCCGAGAATCGGAAACGCGCGCATGAAGCCCTCGTTGCGCCCGCGCACGATCGCGGCGGCAAGCGCCTGCGCGTCTGCCCGCTCAAGGATCGCTACGGCCTTCTTCGCGGCATCCTTCGCGTTCGCGTAGAAGGAATTGCCGAGCGTACCCGTCATCGCCAGCTGCTCCAGGAGCGCAGCGTCCGACGGCGTCCAGGCTGCGAAGCCCTCCGCGTTGGTCGTGTCTGCGGAGGCGTAGGTAACCATCGTATTCAGGTTCTCTTTCAGCATCTTCATCGTTGATCTCCTTTCCCCTTGCAAAACCGATTGTGCCTTTGCGGGTTCCGTTATAAAAAAGCGAGGAATAAAAAGCATTGGCTTTGAGCGCTATTCATTAAAGTTGAAACCAACGCCAGCACCTCGCAGAAAATTCACAAAGAAACAATCGACTTTCAAAAGATCTTGCCACCATGCGGCAACGTCAACCCGAAAGCAAACACCGTGCCAAAAAACTTAATGGTCAAGTAACATCTTCAACCACAAAATACATTTCTCACTAAATCATAGAAACATCCCCAATTTTCATCAAAATTGGGGAGACGAGAAATATCACCATATGTTCCGTGCAATATTCTCGCCTCCCCGCATCCATTTATGCCACCACTTTCCATATCCACAAAACTATACAAACAGATAGCGAACTATCAATTAGTCGAATCATCGGACGAGTTTCCCTGGGCAGCAAGCTTTCTGCGCATGGCGTGCCGCGCGCGTGAAGACTCACGCGTCGAGAATACGCCCAAGTTCAAAGACGAATCCCTGCTGCAGCACATGTGAACAACGCCTGCCGTGTCTGCGTCGAAGGTGGCGCACGATTCGGCGGCAAGGCCGAAGTCGCGCCCGGTGGTGATGGCGTCCTGGTTTGCCGCAAGGAAGCGGAAATCCCAGCTGTACTTCGTGGACTGGTGTTCAATGCGATTCTTGACGTCCTCGCGGGTGAAGTTGCGCGAGGCGTTCTCGAAGCCGTCCGTGAGGATGGCGAAGATCACTCCGTCGGGACGCTCCGCCTCGGGCATTGCGGCGAACTTGCGCCCCAGCTCGTCGATGCCGGTGCAGATGGCGTCGTAGAGAGCCGTGCATCCGCCGATGGTGTAGGCCTCGATCGTGCGCGGCGCGCCCGCGTTAAGGTCGACTGAATCGGCGAGATGCTTCACCTCGTCGTCGAACTGCCACACGTCGAGAAGAGTCTTGTCATCCTCGCTCTTGAGCCCTTCGAAGAACTTCTTCAGCGACTCGACCGTCGTCGAGCGCAGCGATCCCATCGAGCCAGAGGCGTCGAGAACGAGCGCAACATGCATGTAACTTTTGATTTCCTTGTTCATCTTTCTCTTCCTTCTTGTTGCCTGTTTGAACTGCGATGCCGGAGAACTCCTCCTGGCTGTCGCGACGCGAACACTATACCATAAAATCGCGACAAAAAATCATCGCGGCGGGAAATGTCCATTTCCAATGGACACGTCCCGCAAATATGATATACTGTTTTCATGGACGATACAGAAGAGATCAAAGCGGGGTTCCCTCCCATTCCGCCACCACCGCCAATGACGCCGACTCAGCACAAACAGGCCGAGGTGTCGATTCAGGCCGCAATCGCCCGCGAGGCAGAACGCAAAGCGCGCCTACTGGAGGAATTGCAGATAGCGCATAACGTCGAGCATCCTGCGTTCGTGATGGCCGCGATAATGCAGCCGTGCGAATGTCTTGTGACAGAAGAGCAGGTGAACGAGCACGAGGACGCAAGTTCGCGCAGCATGCGAAAGCGAAGATCAGCGGCCCCTCGGCGAAAAGCAGAAAAACTTTTGTCGTTCGAGATGCCCGAAAACAAGCCGCGCAAACCCAACCTGCATGCCGCCAATCTCTCGTTCGCCGCCCGCGTGATCATATGGGTGCGCGACCGCTACGCAAACAACGCCCCTGCAATCTACAAGGCTGCATATCTAAGCCGCAAGACATACTCAGCAATCATCTCGGACGAGAACCACGTCGTCTCCAAGCGCACAGCCATCCAGCTCGCGTTCGCCCTGCGCCTCACGCGCGAGGAGGCCGACCTCCTCCTGCACGCCGCCGGCTATCACCTCTCGCGCAGCGTGGTGGAGGACATGATCTTCGACGCCTGCCTCGAGGCGAACATCTACAATCTCGAAGATGTCAATCAGTTCCTCCGCGCCCACGAATGCCGCCCCTTCATCCCGCAGACATGAACGCGGCGATCACCGTCTCGTTCGTGGTGTAGTGGCTAGTTTCCTTCTGTATTGCAAGGTTCCAGGCATTGGCATCAATGTAATTCTGCCAACCGTCGCTCCATTCCAGCTCTGTTCCAACGAAGAGATGGAGCGGGACGAGGAGCTGGTCGGCAAGGTGTTTCTCGCACGCCTTGCCTGACTTCACGAAATCGCGGATTTGGTGAGCGGCCTCGTTTGCAACGGACTTGCGCGACTTGCCGTACGTGCCGATGGCGGAAATAACGACCGTCGCACGTTCGTAACGGAGCCGGGCACAGCAGTAGTTTCCCGGTCCGAGGGCATCGACCTCGCGTACGACGCGCTCCAGGGCGAGATCACGCAGCTGGTTGCCGACAATGCCGACTTCCGCCTCGGCGATCGACCGCGGGATGTGCGAGACGACGCCCTCGACGATGCCGCCTTTGTACGCACCGAGGTCCGTAAGTTCGTAACGCGCGGGGCGCTTCGACTCGTCGTAGGGCCAAACGCGTAGCTTCACGACGCCACCTGCGGCGGGGTAGAAGCCGCACTGCTCCAGTTCCGCCTCCACGCACGCGCCCATCTTCCGCAGTTCGGGCAGATACGTCTCCGCGAAGAACTCCCAGATCGGCGCGAACGGCACATGCGTGCCGCCCGTGATCGTGACCGTGGAAGGTTCCTCCGCCCGAAGCAGCACGGGGATGACCGTCTGCGCGACCAGCATGACCGAGCCGGCCGTGCCGATGTCAAACTGGTAGGTGCCGCCCTTGATCTTGCCCGGCTTGAACGACAGGCGCATCGAGCCGACTTCGTCGCCCTCCACCTGTGCGCCGCAGATCTGCGCGACCGCGCGCACGCACGTGAGGTGCTGACGCTTGAGGCCGGGCTTGTCGCGCTTCGCGCGGATGTTCAGCATTTCAAACGGTTTGCCGTAGGCGGCGCTCAGCGCGAGCGAGGTGCGGAGCATCTGTCCGCCACCCTCGCCCTTCGAACCGTCGATGATGATTGGATCATTCATTAGTGGTTAGTGGCTAGTGGTTAGTATTTAGAGGTAATTGCAAAACCTCCAAAAACATCTCACGCCAAGTTCGCAAAGTACGCGAAGTTCTGTTTCATGGATGACTTTGCGAACTTAGCGGACTTTGCGTGAAACTAAAAAGCAGGTTTTGCAACTGGCTCATTAGTGTTTACCCCTTCAGCGAGGCGAGGGGGACGAGGCGGACGAGTGGTTCTACGAGGTCGAGCTCGGAAGCGATCACGTCCTCGATGTCCTTGTACGCCTGCGGCGCCTCGGAGAGGTCGAGCCGCCCCTTCGCCTTGCCGAAGCCCTTGTACTTGTGCCAACGTTCGCACACAATGCCGTCCATCGCCTTGTCGCACTCCTCCACGGTGAGCGTGGTGGAGGCCGCGATGCGGCTCATGCGCCGGCCTGCGCCGTGCGAGCAGGACATGAACGAATCAGGATTGCCCAGTCCGCGCACGATGTACGAGGCCGTGCCCATCGAGCCGGGGATGATTCCGATCTCATCGAGCTTCGCCGATGTCGCGCCCTTGCGGTGTACGCACACCTTCTCGCCAAAGTGCTCCTCAAACGCGGCATAGTTGTGGTGGATGTCGATCATACGCAAGAAGTTCGCGTTTGGCACGAACTCGGCGAGCGTCGCCTTCATCATCTCCATCATGCGCCGGCGGTTCTCCTTCGCGTAGCGGAGGGCGAAGAGCATGTCGGTAAAGTAGTCATGACCAGTCGGTTCCTCGATGGGGAGAAAGGCTAGGTCCTTGTCCGGCAACGGCGAATGGAACCGCTCGCACATCCTCGCCGCGATGCGGTGGTAGTGCTCCTCGATGCGCTTGCCGAGGTTGCGCGAGCCGGAGTGGATCATCAGCCACACCTTCGCGCCGCCTTCTGGGTCGCCCGAGCCGTCGAGCGCAGTTGACTTCTGCAGCTCGATGAAGTGGTTTCCGCCGCCGAGAGTGCCGAGGTTCATGCGGTCGAGCTTCGAAGGCCATAGATTGGAACGCATGCCGTTGTTCGCAGTGTACTCCTCAAAGCCTTCCCAGTTCTGCGTGGACTTGTGCGACTCTCCTTCGCCCACGGGGATGCGCTCCTTAAGCTTTTCCTGGAACGCGCGCCGGAACGACATCTCGGCGAAGACCTCGGCTGGAACGTCCGTCTCCGTGGCGATCATGCCGCAGCCGATGTCCACCCCAACTGCGGCTGGGATCACGGCATCCTTCGCCGCCACCACGCCGCCGATGGGCATTCCATAGCCCTGATGCGCGTCAGGCATCAGTGCCACATGATGCACAAGAGCCGGATGGTGCGCGAGGTTCACCGCCTGCTTGACGGCGCCTTCCTCGCAGTTCTCGCACCAGCTCTTCACGGGCATCGCATACCCTGCCTCAAACTTTTCCCACTTCATTTTCGTTTCTCCTTTCTCTGCCGTAGAGGTAGCATGAGCCGTGCCAATTGGGCAAAGAGAAGACTTCAACCTTCTAACCTTGAAAAGAAGCAACAAAAAATACAGCCACATCTCATAATAACGACCCTTTCTAATCGATATTACGGATTAAAGTTTGATTGAGAATTATTACGCACTATATTCTCAACGGCAGATAGAACGTGCGATGTGGCGGTCTTGACATTTATAGCCCCTATATAATTGTATAGCCGGCGAACTATTTGGCGTTTCGCGAGAACATCACCTTGACCGGACCAAGCAGCCCGGAAGGCGCGTTCTCCACCGTTGTGCGGTAACGCGTTGGGATGGTCTGATAATGGTTGTTGAGCGTGTTGTACACTGTGATCTTCAAGGTGTTCTCGCCCTCCTTGGTCATTCCGCCGATGTCGACGCGCCACGGCGGGCAGCACACCACCTTCTCCTCGCCGCCGTTCAGCGACACGCCGCAGCATGCGCCCACTCCACCGAGGTCAAGCACGCATGCGGATTTCGCCTGCTCCGCCGAGAGCGTGAACAACTTTTCGTACACGGCACCGCCCGAGTAGCACTCAAGTCCGTCCGCCAAGAGCGCCCAGTTGCCAAGTGCGATTCTTCCCTTGCCGCACTTGAGGCTCATCGGCTCGGCGAACACCGCGCCCCCTATGAATCCGGGCTCATGGGCGATCTTGAGCGTGAGCATGGCAATGCCCTTCCACGGCATGCTAGGTTTCACGCAGTACACATTGACGCCCGTGGTGCACTTCTCCACGAACTTCACCTCGGCCGTCGCCCCGGCGATTGCTGCGGCAAGCACCTTGCCGCGTACGCGCATCTCGATCTCCTCACAGGCGGGCGGCAGCGTAGCGGTGTAAATGCCCTCGCGCACAGCGCCGGCGAAGCAGTCGCACTGCAGCACCGCAGGATCCTCGAACCACCGCATGGAAAGCGGAGTCTTGGAGGGAACGCTCTCCATGTCCGTACGCATCATCACGAGCGCGGCGCGTCCACATTCGACGTAGCGGGCTAGCAGCATATGCCATCCGGCGGCGAGCTTCACCTCTTCGTCCGCCTTGCGCTCTGCGCCGTCGATCCAGAGTTTCTGCGGCGCAACTCCGTTGACAACGGCCTTGGCCGTGCAGTCGCAGGGAGCATACACCGCAGTCTGGTAGAGATATGTCTGCGGCTTCCAGCCCCTTGGAGGAACGACGCTGTACATGCCGATGTTGTACGGACCCAGCACGAAGAAATCATCGCCTACGCTGCCGCTGAGCCCGTGGTGGGCATCCTGAAACGCGGGCCTTCCCTCAGCGCCTTCGCGCCACGAGAAGGCAAAAGGACGCCAGGCCGGCGCAGCTGCGGATGATGTCGGGGCGAGGTCCTGCGGCTTCTGCGCGACGAGCTGGGCCTCGATCGCCGAGACATCCGTCTCTGCAGGATAGGGTCCATACTCCCTGAAGCGCGGACCGAAGTCAACCGTCATTCGCGCCGGAAGGTTCAACTCCCTGGCGCCCGTCATGTTCACTCGGCGCACCTCGGCACCGATGAAGCGTTTGCGTACGGGCAGGCGGTAGTCGCCCCACTTGTTGTCCATTGTGGGCTTGAGGGTGAAATCCCATTCGCCGTCGAGGCAAACGGGCGAGACGCCCGTTCTCGCTGTGCCATCTCCTTGAACGGGCATGATGCCCGTTCTCCCAGGCATTTCTTTGGAGAATACCACCAACTTCGGAGCGCCGTCACCTTCGATGTGAACGACGGTGGTGCCGTTGGCGTTGCGCTTGAATTTGGAGAGGGTCTTCTGCGAACCGTCCCACGGATTCCACAATTCCGGAGTGCCGCTCGTGCGGAACGTGCATTCGCCTGGCTCCTTCAAGTCGCAGACGAAATACACGTCGTACCCGCCAATGCGGCGATGAAGCGCCTTTGCATTGCCTGGACCGCGGAAGTCGGGCGTGCCGACGGAGTCGGCAATCGCCTTCAGCTGCGCGGCGTTGGGCTTGGCGGGGAGCGCAACGGGCAAGATGCCCGTTCTCCCAGTGGACAACTCCGCCACCATCGTGTCTATCTTCGCCTTGTCCTTGTGGAATGCGTCGGTGAACTTGGGCGTTTCGCCAAGAATCACCACAATTCCGCCGGCGCGCTTGAACTCCGCAAGTTTTGCGAGCGAGGATGAACGGATCGCCACCATGTCGGGAAGGATCACCATCCTGAAAGCTTCGTCCGCCACGCAGAGACGGGCGTCCTTAACCTCGGCGCGAGCGATGGAATCGGCGTCTATGAAGTCAACGTCGGTCTGCGCCTCGGTGACGAGGCGGCACACGATGTCGTGCGACACGCCAACCGACACATTGCCCCTGTGCCTGTTGTAAACGCATGGCTCCAGCGCATTGACTACCGCCACGTCGCACACGTGCTCTCCCTGGCTAAGGATGTAGCTCAGCCGCTCGAAGTACTTCAGGAACGTCTTCATATACGTCCAGTATGGCATTCTGAAGTGGTAGCACGGCGGCGCCCACTCCCACCAGCCGCCGCGCGTGGTGTAGTAGAAGCCGTGCAGATTGAGAAGATTTGAGCCGTAGAGGTAGTTGTGTGTCGTCGAGTCGAATATCGTGGTGGTGGAAGCCTGCCAGCCTTGGCTGTGATACCCCTCCAGCCACACGCGAGGACGGCGATTGAGATGCGCTATGGAGGAACCCACCTTGTTCTTGATTATGTCGGCGGAGCGTCCTGGCGTGTCGAATCCCGGAGCCGTGAAGTACTTCATCACCCGCATGTAGTCGATGTACTGGTTCATCGGGTGCTTGCCGCGCGTCGCCTGGTCGCAGCCGTAGATGAGCCTGCGGCTCGCGTGCCAGTTGTAGATGGGCTCGTAGTAGCGCTCGCAGGCGATGGCGGACATGACGTCGTTCATGTCGAGACGCACCTTGACGGTGTCGGGGCCCCAGTCCGTGAAGAGCGCCGGCAGAAGCGGCAGAATGTCGTAGTCCTTGCGCTTCTTGAACTCGTCCGCATAGTCAGGCGACCATAGCCACAGGATGTCGCCCGTGAGCATCAGCTCGTCCTGGAAGAAGTAGTTGAGCGCGCCGCGCGCCTCCTCTGGCACATTCTCGAGGAAGGCGTTGAAGAATCTATCCACAACGCGCTTGCCTGATTCTGGATTGAGCGGATCAAGGGTCTTCACGCATTGAGGTGCGCTGACGACGTATAGCCGCCACTTGCCGGCGGGAAGTTCGCCGCCCGGCTGGACAACGCGGCCAGGGAAAGCATCCTGACTGGCAATCACGGCCACCACGTCAGCGCCGAAGTCAGGCACCTTGCCGCCATCGAAGGACTTCGTAGCCATCCTGAGCTCCCTTGCCCGCATTTCCGGACAGCAGATGCCGAGCCTCGTCCAGAGGTTCTTGCGCTCGGGGAAGTCGAGCGTGTAGTTGGAGAGAGAGATGCCCATTTTGCGCTTGGCGCATTCGCGGGCCACGAAACCGAACACGTCCCACCATTCCTCGGTGAAGAGACTGGGATCTGTGTCTTGCGTAGGCCAGCCATCCATGCGGCGGTGCGCGTAGTTCACCTGCACGCCGGGAATGCCTGCCTTGTGCAGCTCCTCCAGCTGCTCGAGCATGCGCTCCTTGTCAAGCTTGTCGCCGCCGCTCCACCACCAGAAAGGCACTTCGCCGTATCCGCGAGGCGGCGCCTTGAAGTCGGCGCGAAGCGTCTTCTCGGCGCCTGGCTGCGGGAAGCCGAGCCCTCCGGCGAAAGCCGATGCAGCGGCGAGCGCCAACGCGACAACCGTCATTGAGCAAACATTGATGCGCATTGTTGTTCCTCCTGTTAAAAAGCCGTCGGCCTCTCACGCGCGCGGATGTGATTTCGCGTATTCATCCTTGAGGCGCTCGATTGAGACGTGGGTGTAGATCTGCGTGGTCGAAAGCGATGCGTGGCCGAGCATCTCCTGCACGCTGCGCAGATCCGCGCCGGAGTCAAGAAGATGTGTGGCGAACGTATGGCGCAGCTTGTGCGGCGTCAGATCGGAAGGCAGATCGGCCGCGGCGAGCCACACCTTCATGCGCCGCTCCACGTCACGCACGGAGAGCGGAAGCCCCCGCTCGTTGAGAAAGAGACGCGACGAGTCGTCGGCGTCGTCCGGCCATATCTCCTTCGCCTTGGCGCGCGCCTCCTTCAGCGCCTTGAGCGCCGGCGCC
The DNA here is from genome assembly GCA_017459225.1 of Kiritimatiellia bacterium. GTDB lineage: Bacteria > Verrucomicrobiota > Kiritimatiellia > RFP12 > UBA1067 > RUG572. Next base: position 2,927 of record JAFUDL010000360.1, on the reverse strand, counting down.
CCGAGTATGCACAGGCGCTGCTTCGAGCCCTTGCCCGTGACAACGACTCCGCCGGAGGCGAAGTCGATCTGCCCCCACACGAGGACCATCACCTCGGAGATTCGGCATCCGGTGGAGTAGAGCGTCTCGAATATGGCGGCATCCCGCAGACGCGAATACACGCCCTCCGGCGTGAGCTTCTCGCCGGCCTTCAGGCGCCGTCGAAGATCATCGGCCGGAGCCTGCACAAAACGCTTCGCCTCGTCGATGGTCAGCACCTTCGGGAGAGGCTTCGCGAGCTTCGGACCGCGCAGGCCGGCGAACGGATTCGCCGCGGCTGCGCCCTCTCGCTGCAGGTACTTGAAGAAAGACCGCATCGAGGCGAGCTTGCGCCGGGTGGTGGCGGGCCGCGCGCCTTCGCGGGCGAACGTCATCAAGAAATTGCGCGCGTCCTCCTGCCCGATGCGCTCCCATGCGAACGGAGGCGTTGACTCGACGCCCCAGCGAAACGCGGCGAACTGGGCGATGTCCTGCTCATATCCCGCCACAGTGTGGGCGGATGCGTTGCGCTCGGAGAGGAGATGCGACCTGAAGCGGCACACGGCGGGGTCGTCGTGCGCCACGTGGTTCACGGCCACTGTCTCCGCCAGGCTCACGAGCCGCGCGCTTTCTTGGCGCGACGCTCGGCCCGCGCCGCCTTCTTCGCGTCGCGTTCGGCGTCGCCCACCTTCTCCATGCGCGGAAGCTCGCGCAGGCCAAGGCGGTCGGCCATCTGCTCGAAGTCCGGTATCTGGCTGCGGTAGTTCACGCACACGCGCCTGAGGGCTAGCACCTGGCGAGGCGAAAGCGAACTACGGCGGGCATACTGGTCACGCAGCGACGCCACGAACTCTGCGTCGTTGTACGTGCGGCGGCCGCGGCGTACCGGCTCCTTCCACTCCGTCACGCTCTCGAGCAGCTTCAGGATGCCCGGCACGGCTGGATCGGTGTCGGCCACCTCAAAGCCGCCCGGCACGTACGGCGCGAGGCGGGCGCGCACCTGGTCGGCGTCGTCGAGCGCGCCGGCGTTCTCGCCCACGCTGCGGGCGAGTATCTGGAACTGCTTCGGCGAAAGCAGTCTGCCGCGGTCCACCTGCTCGCGCAGCGAGTTGAGGAACGGGTTCTTGGAGAGGCCGCCGATCCTGTCAATCGTCTGGAAGCACCACTTAACGAGGTCTTCGGATGGAGCGTTCTTCACGCGGTCGAGCTCCGGACCGTAACCGAGGTCGATTATGCGTATTTCGCCGTCGTGGATCTGGTCGCGGTACGCAACCGCCAGCTTCACAAGAGCCATGAGCTGCCGTTCGGACGCTGCCACCTTGTTCTCAGCCAGCTGTTTGCGCAGCGACGTCACAAAGCCGTGGTCGTCGTAAACTCTCGCCCCGTTCTTCACCGGCTCGCGCCAGTTCTTCACCTCGTCGAGAAGCGCGAAGAGCTGATCGAACTTGTCGGTGGGCGGCGGAGGTTCCTTTGCAGCCTCCATCCACGCAGAGAACTTGCGGTAGAAGTCGGAGAGCATTCCGTTGCCCTTCTCCTTGCCCTCCTCCACCTTGTCGAGGTCGGCCTCCATTTCGGCGGTATACCCAACGTTGAAGAGCGGCTCGAGCTTCTTCACCAGCCAGTCGTTGACGTCCATGCCGCGCTGCGTGGGAACGAGCTGACGATCCTCGCGCGTGGCGTACTGCCTATCCACCAGCACTTCGATCGTCTGCGCGTATGTGGAGGGACGGCCCACGCCGTTCTCCTCCAGCGCCTTCACGAGCGCGGCCTCGGTGTAGTGCGGCGGCGGTTTCGTCTCTTTCCGGTCGGAGAGCCAGCGCGAGGCTGTGAGCTTCTCGCCCTCGGCGAGCGGCGGAAGCGACTTCACCTCGTCGCTTTCGTCGTCGGCATCCTCCTTCGCCTTCTTTGAGGCGGGCGCCTTCGTGACGGCGAGGAAGCCGTCGAAGTCCACTGAGGTGGTCGATGCGGTGAAGAGGTACGAGTGGCGCAGACCGGTCTTCTCGGCCTCAAGGCCAACGGTACGCTGCAGAAGACGGGCGTCGGCCATCTGCGACGCCACGAACCTGCGCCAGATCAAGTCGTAGAGCTTGTTCGAGGCGGCGTCGAGGTCGAGCGTGCCGGGCTTCTTCGAGACGTCCGTGGGGCGTATCGCCTCGTGTGCCTCCTGTGCGCCTGCCTTCGACTTGTAGAAATTCGGCTTCTCGGGCAGATAGCCGGCGCCGAAATCCTCCCCTATCTGCGTCCTCACCGCGTCAAGCGCGACCTTGGCCACGTTCACGCTGTCCGTACGCATGTAGGTGATGAGACCCGCCTCGTACAGCTTCTGCGCGATGGACATCGTGCGGTGCGGCGAAAAGCCGCACACGCTGGAGGCCGCCTGCTGGAGGGTGGAGGTGGTGAAAGGCGGATACGGATGGCGAGACTTTGTGAGCGTCTTCACGGAGACGACGCGCAGCGACGAACCGTCGAGGTCGTCTACGCACGTCGCGGCCTGCTCCTGGCTCTTCACGTCGGGCTTCGCGCCGTCGAGGCGCGAAAGCTTTGCGACGAACGTTGTTTCCTTACTGCCCTTCGTGGCCTCAACGCCGAGTATCCAGTACGCCACGGGGTTGAACGCAGCAATCTCGCGCTCGCGCTCCACGAGAAGGCGCAGCGCCACGCTCTGCACGCGTCCAGCGCTGAGGGAATGTCCGTAGGGGAGGTTCTTCCAGAGGAGAAGCGACACCTTGAAGCCCACAAGGCGGTCGAGAATGCGGCGCGACTGCTGCGCGTCCACGCGGGCGAGATTGATTTCGCCGGGATTCGCCACGGCCGTGAGCACCGCGTTCTTCGTGATCTCGTTGTATGTCACGCGATGAACGCTCTTGCCCTTGGTGACGTCGGCAAGCACTTCGCCGAGATGCCAGGCG
>JAFUDL010000036.1 GCA_017459225.1 Kiritimatiellia bacterium | reverse complement strand
CGGTGACGGGCCATGAGGTATGCGTGACCAACCGCCTCTCGCGCGGCGTCTTCGACAGCGACGGCGACGGCATGTTAGACTGGTGGGAGATCGCCCACGGCCTCTCGCCCACCAACTCCGCCGACGCGCTTGTTGACAGTGATGGAGATGGTCTTGTAAGTCGCCTTGAATACAAGTATGGTTTCGATCCCTCGGTCTCGGACGCCACAAACACTCTGATGTCTGTGATATCCCGCTCTGTGGACGAGAGAATAGACGGCCTCCTATCCACCAACAGACTGGACATATATGAAGACTACGCGGCAAATGGCTGGAACACCAACTTCACGCTCAGTGCCGATTGCTGGGCACAGACAATTGATTTCAGCTGCTGCAGCATGTGGAACGACTGCACCGCCAGTGCCTTCGGACCGACAACTACGCCCGTCACGGTCATCTCGCCTCGTCATGTGATATATGCGGCGCACTTTGATTACCGCCTTGACGAGTCAGGACCAGAGACGATGCCTCTGGGCAAGACATATTTTTTTCGGGGTAAAAGCGGAACCATATACTCTCGTCGGATGATCGCAAAGACAATCGTAATAGATGACATTGCAATCGGATTGCTGGATTCGGAGCTGCCGACGAATGACGTTGCGGTTGCATATGTGCTGACGGCGGAATATTCAAACTACCTAGGGAGAGGCGACTATTTCCCCGTTGTTTTTGTCGATCAGCAGGAACGCGCATACGTTGGGACATCTGTCGCGTTCCCCCCGGCGCAGTCCCAGCTATACATAGACTGGACATATCCGATGTTCAACAGAAGGGAGTTCAGAAAGACCCAGGGGGCAATCGGGGGCGATTCCAGTAGTCCCAAGTTCTTTGTGGTGGGCGACGATCTCATTCTGCTGGGAGTCACCCATTTCGGCGGTACGGCTGGTGGAGCATTTGTCACTAGATACATTGCCAAAATCGAACGTGCAATGTTGCAACTACTTTCCTCGTCGGCGTATGGCCTGAGGTTCTTTGACTTTTCTCCTTATCAGATGGTTCAGGAGGTGCCAGAATGAAATGCACGACCAAGAAGTTTTTGCTCTTGCCCATGTTATTGATGCCGTTCTTAGGAGCCAATGCTGCGCCGATTGTCTGGAGGGACTTGAATGGAATATGGGAATACAGCGGTGAGTATTCGGGATACGAGTATTATGCTTCACACGCTCCATATCTTAGCATCATTGGTGAGAAGGTTGATGGAGGTCTGCGATTCTGGGCGGAAGCCTATACATACCCGGAATACATGAACTCTTTTGTACTTACGACTCCCGGCACTGTGGTGTCTCGAGAATATATGGATTCCCAGACGGAGTTTTTCTACAATGGCGAATACAGTACCCTATCGGAAGAAATTGCCCGCGCTGACTACTCGGTGTTTCTAGATGTCGGCGAAAGCGCTTTTTTCGCGACTTCTTACACTTCTACCATGTCGGGAAGTGGAAATACGTACTATGGCTGGATGGAACTACAGCTAAACGAAGAGGGAATTCTTGAAATGAAGAACAATGCCTATAACAGTGAACCGTTTGGGAGCATTGTCGTTGGAGGAATTCCCGAACCCTCGAATGTACTGCTGCTTCTGGCCGGCTGTGCGGCGTTGATTCTGAAGCGCAGGTGCAAGGGGTTAAAGTTCTCCGATTAAAGCAGCCCGTATTGTGCTATAATATTCGCCATGAAACACCTGTACGACAGTCTGCGCCCGTGCGCAAAGGAGGAAGTCAAGGCCGAGTTTTGCAACGTGCCGATGGTTTCACGATGTTTTTAAGGTAGGGGTTATGCTTGATAATACAAGATTGGATAACAGTAAGGTTAAGAAACGCCATATGAAGAAGGCTATTGCCATCCTAAACCTTCTTCTGCTGCTGGCTCTCGCCTGTGCGGCAGGGTATTTCGCATTCCGCGCGCGGGCGCTGGGCTACGAAAACGAATGTCTCGCGGACGACAAGGCCGCGTTTCTTGTTGAACGTTCGCGCCTTGAGATCTCGTGCGCAGAGCTGGAGGCGAAGATGAACGCCGCGCTTGAGGAGAAGGCTGCGCTTGGACGCAACCTCGTGGCCGCGATGAAAGTATGCGACACGCTTAGGGCCGACGCCTCCCGCGCCGCAGCGGAACGCGACAAGACCGCAGAAGAACTCGCGGCGGCCAGGCGCGACCTTGAGGTGGAGCGCAAGGCGCGGGCCGATGCCGAAAAGCGCGCCGTCTCGCAGGCCGAACGCGACCGCATCGAGCAAGAGAAGCGCGCTCCGCTGCGCGTTGAGCAGCTAAAGCCGCTCGATCCGGAGAAGCGCGAGAAGTCCGACGCCAAGAGCCTCGACGAACTTCTGGAACTCACAACGCCAGGTGCGGGCAAGGAGAAGAAGAAATGAGAAACGTGAAATGTGCTGCGGTGTGCGTGGCTGTATGCGCGCTTGCGGTAGCGGCCTTTGCCGATGGCGAGAGCAAGAGCCTGAAGGACGCCTTCAAGGGACGCTTCTTCGTGGGGGCCGCGGTGAATCCGCGCGTGTACCGCAACGCATCCTCTCCCGAAGCGCGCCTCGCCGCCCGCGAGTTCAACACCATCACCGCCGAGAACGACATGAAGCCGCAGTCGCTGCAGCCGGTCGAGGGCAGGTTCCGCTGGGACGCCGCCGACCGCTTTGGGTCCTTCGGCGAGACGAACGGAATGAAGGTGATCGGCCATTGCCTCGTGTGGCACCAGCAGACGCCAGACTGGTTCTTCCGTTCGGATGACGGCGGACCCGTGACGCGCGAGAAGGCGCTCGAGCGCATGCGCGCGCACATCTCGACTGTGGTCGGCCGCTACAAGGGACGAGTGAAAGGGTGGGACGTTGTGAACGAGGCATTCGACGACGGCGGCCGCCTGCGCCGCACGCCCTGGATGCGCGCCATAGGTCCCGACTTCATCGAGCACGCCTTCCGCTTCGCGCATGCCGCCGATCCAGAGGCGGAGCTGTACTACAACGACTTCAACATGTTCGCGCCTGGCAAGCGCGCTGCGGTGGTGCGCCTCGTGCGCAGGCTCAAGGCCGCCGGCGTGAGGATCGACGGCGTGGGAATGCAGAGCCACGTGGCGCTCAATCGCCCGAACCTCGCCGACTACGAGGCGTCGATCGTT
>JAFUDL010000359.1 GCA_017459225.1 Kiritimatiellia bacterium | reverse complement strand
CAGAACTGGTGTCTCACAGCGCTCACCCAGCGCACGATGGCCGACGCCACAGCCTTCCTTTCGAAGTCTGCGCCGCTGACGCCGCAGTCAACGCCGCCGTCTGCTGCGAATCCTCCGCCTGCCGCAATGCCCCAGCCTGCGGCAAAGTGATTGAGACAAAACTCCTCGTTAGAATTTTAACGCAGAGTCGCAGAGAGGCAGAGGCTTTCAGGTGAATGATTATCGGAGGTAACTGCCGATGGATAGCGCGGCAAAAGCATTTCTTTCTTTGCGTCTCTGCGCCTCTGCGTTAGAAAACACAGGCTGCAACAGAGAAATCTATATTGAATTTACGAGGTGATGAAGATGGCAGATGAAAACAATGCCGCCGGCGTGAAGCTGCGCTGCGCCACGCTCCACGACGCGGAGCGCATTCACGCGCTTGTCCACCTGCACCGCGACGAGCTGGTGCCTCGTCCGATGGGGAACATCGTGGAGAACATCGACCGCTTTCTGGTGGCCGAGCTGGACGGCGAGCTCGCCGGCTGCGCGGCCTACCAGATATGGCCGGAGATAGGCGATCCGCTCAAGGCCACCGTCGAGCTGCAGAGCGTGGCCGTGCGCGCGCCGTACCGCCGCCGCGGAATTGGCCGCCTGCTCGTCAAAGGCGTGATGGAGCGCGTGGCGCCGTTTCGCGCGAAGGAGCTGATGGTGCTCACGCTCACGCCAGAATTCTTTGCCTCGATCGGCTTCCGCGAGATCCCGAAGACGCACATCATGCACAAGCTCTACGCCGGCTGCATCAACTGCACAAAGCACGCCAATCCCTTCACCTGCCCCGAGCGTGCAATGATGCTTGAGCTGTGATGACGAAGGAGGCGGTATGGAAAAGGCCAAGCGGAGCGGTGTGATGATTGGAAACAACTATTTGAAACAACTTGCCTTGAGCGCATGGGCTAACTCGCCCGTGCCCATAGTCCAATCCCAAACGACGCAATTATATCAGGATTCTTGCAAACATAAATGGATCGATGCGCGGGCGAGTTGATGCGCCTATCGCGAAGCGCTCAGGTTGGGTGAGCGCGAAGCGCGAACTGCGAAGCAGCCGCAAGGCCCCGCGCCCGCGCGCCTCTCTCAAAGTTGTTTTTACCAGTTGTTCTGGTTGTTTCCAAATTTCTATGCGCATGGGTGAAAAACGCAGACGCGCCCTTTCCCCACGTATGCGGCAATTCCTGCTTGCGCGGCGGCAAGGAAAATGGTATCATCTTTCACGTCAATTTTCGCGCTAGGCGCATTAACCAAAAAAAGGAACAAACAGATGCAGTTCAATCTGAACAGAAGAGAGTTCGTTGGCGGCGCTGCCGCACTCGCGGCCGCAGGATGCTGCTGCGCAAAGCCGTCCCCCCGCTATGGCGGCACCGGCAAGATCCGCCTCGCCGTCGCGGGCGTGATGGGCAAGGGCTTCAGCGACTGGATGCCGATGGTCAAGAGCGGCCTCGCCGAAGTGGTGGCCTTCTTTGACGCCGACGCGAACACCGTCAAGAACGCCGCGGCGAACATCGCGAACGACAAGAAGAAGGGCAAGCTGCCCGCCGACTTCATGGATCCCATGAAGGTGCCGTTCTACCACGACTACCGCAAGATGCTCGACGACGCCAAGAAGCTCGGCATCCAGGCGCTTACCGTTTCCACCTCCGACCACATGCACGCCCCCATCGCCATCCGCGCGATGAAGATGGGCATCCACGTCTATGTGCAGAAGCCCCTCGTGCGCACCCTCTGGGAGGCCGAGTACTTCGGCAAGACGGCCAAGGAGTACGGCGTCGTCACCCAGATGGGCAACCAGGGTTCGGGCGGCAACGGCTTCCGCCGCAACGTGGAGATCCTCCAGAGCGGCATCCTCGGCGACGTGAAGGAAGTGCACGTGTGGACGAACCGTCCCGTGTGGCCGCAGGGCCTCAACGTCGAGAAGTACGTCACCAGCCGCACGACGGGCGACGCGATTCCGAAGTCCCTCAACTGGGACATCTGGCTGGGCACCGCCAAGGAGCGTCCGTTCCTCGACATGTATCCCGCCGGCACCGACGTCTATGACCCCTGGAAGCTCGGCAAGCACGTGTATCATCCGTTCACCTGGCGCGGCTTCTTCGACTTCGGCGCTGGCGCCTTCGGCGACATGGCGTGCCACACGATGAACCTGCCGTTCCGCGGCCTCGAGCTTGGCGCGGTGCAGGACGCCAAGTGCACGATGATCGACAGCGAGAACAAGATCGCCTACCCGCTCAAGTCCATCGTGAAGCTCACCTACGCCGAGCGCGAGTCCAAGGTGCGCAAGGGCGTCAAGCTGCCCGCCGTGACCCTCTACTGGTACGACGGCCAGGAGAAGCCCAGCGCCGACCTCATGCCGCAGGTGATCGCCAAGGACGGCAAGGTGCCCAACACCGGCTGCCTCGTGATCGGCACCAAGGGCATCCTCTGCTCCACCAACGACTACGGCCAGGAGGCGTTCATCGCCCTCAAGGGCGAGAAGGTGGTGCAGGACACCCGCAACCATCCCGCGTGCAAGGCCCTCAAGGCCGTGCGCCCGATCCCGCTCTGCAAGGGCGTGGCCGCGGCTGGCGGAATGCAGAGCCAGAAGGGCGGCGGCGCCGCCGCGCTCGCGGTTGACGGCCACTACGTCGAGTTCCTCACCGCGATTCTTGGCACCAGCGCCAAGTTCGAGGAGACGAACTCCCTTTGCTACTCCGACGTGGACTACTCCATCCCGATGATGGAGGCGATCCTCGTGGGCACCGTGGCGCAGCGCATGCCCAACCAGCTGCTCAAGTGGTGCACCAAGAAGCAGCAGTTCGACAACGAGAAGGCCAACTCGTTCATCAAGCCCTACATCCGCAAGGGCTTCGAGTTCTAACGAGAAGCGTCCAAACGCTGCTAAAGGGGACCGCGGCGCCGCGCCGCGGTCTTCTTTTTGGCGCATCCCGCCGAACATAAATGCCGGGCTTCATTCCAGAATCAACGCTCGCCGAGATCAAGGCGCGAATCGACCTGCGCCGCGCGGGCGCAGACTTCAAGGCGTGCTGTCCGTTCCACCACGAGAAGACGCCGAGCTTTGTGATCCATACGGACTACTTCCACTGCTTCGGATGCGGCGAGAGCGGCGACGCCTTCAAGTTCGTGATGAAGATGGAGGGCCTGAGCTTCGCCGACGCGGCCGAGAAGCTCGCGAAGCAGTGCGGCGTCGAGATCAAGGTGCAGGCCGACGACCCCGAGGCTCGGCGCGCGGCGCATCTT
>JAFUDL010000358.1 GCA_017459225.1 Kiritimatiellia bacterium | reverse complement strand
TGTCGAGAAGAAGACCTTCTCCAAGGGCCCGCGCGCGTCGGTGAACTGCTACGGCGCGGATAACGTCCCCGAGGGCGTGGCGATCATGAAGCAAGAGAACGAGGGCGTTTCCATCACGGGCAACTCCACGAACCCGACCCGCTTCCAGCACCCGGTCGCAGGAACCTACAAGAAGGAGCGCACCGAGGCCGGCAAGAAGTACTTCTCGGTCGCATCCGGCGGCGGCACGGGCCGTACGCTCCATCCGGACAACATGGCCGCCGGTCCGTCCAGCTACGGCATGACGGACACGATGGGCCGCATGCACTCCGACGCGCAGTTCGCCGGCTCCAGCTCGGTGCCCGCGCACGTCGAGATGATGGGCCTCATCGGCATGGGCAACAACCCCATGGTCGGCGCCACCGTGGCGGTCGCCGTGGCCGTCGAGGAGAGCTTCAAGGCCAAGAAGTAAGGCGCATTCGCCGCTTCAACGGAAAAGGCCGGTCCGCCATCTTGCGGATCGGCCTTTTTCTTTCCATCAATTCTTTCTCCCCTCAAACTTTCTCAAACTTTCAAACTTTCAAACTTCTTACTTCCCACTTCCATCGTGTTTTGATATACTATTCAAATGTTTTCGGACCCGTAGCTCAGTTGGTCAGAGCGGGGGACTCATAATCCCTTGGTCCTGGGTTCAAGTCCCGGCGGGTCCACCACTTAACCGAGGAGAGGAAGAAGATAGCCATGCGAGACAGGAATCGTGCAAGCTGGTCGGGTCAGCTGGCATTTGTGCTGGCCGCCGCCGCGAGCGCGATCGGACTCGGCAATTTATGGCGCTTCCCCTACCTTGCCGCGCAATATGGCGGCGGCACGTTCATCCTCGTGTACGTCATCCTGGCGGTCACGCTGGGCTTCACGCTGATGGTCACGGAGATAGCGATAGGCCGCCGCACGAAGCAGAGTCCGCTTACCGCCTATTCGCGCCTTAGCCGCAGGTGGGGCTTCATCGGCGTATTGGGCACGCTCGTGCCGCTTCTCATCACTCCCTACTACTGCGTAATCGGCGGATGGGTGCTCAAGTACCTTGCGACGTACGCCGGCATGGCGTTCGGCGGGGCCTCTCCGATGGGCGAGGCCGCGGCGCGGTCGCACGAGTTCTTCCAGGCGTTCACGAGCGCGCCGTTCGCGCCGTTCGGCTATGGAATGCTGTTCACCCTTGCGTGCGCGGGCGTGATCGTGCTGGGCGTGAAGAACGGCATCGAGAAGTCGAACCTCGTGATGATGCCGATTCTCTTCTTGATGGCGCTCGCGCTTTCGCTGTACGTCGTGTTCCTGCCGGGAACGGGCGACGGGCTCGTGTACTACTTCGTGCCGAACATGGACTGCCTGCGCGATGCGCACGGGCATTTCTCGGTTGCGCTTCTCGGCAAGACCGTGCTGGGCGCCATGGGGCAGATGTTCTATTCGCTTTCGCTCGCAATGGGCATCATGATCACGTACGGCAGCTACATGCGGCGCGAGGACTCGATCGAGCGCTCGGTGCGGAGAATCGAGATATTCGACACTCTGGTCGCCGTGGTGGCGGGCCTGATGATCGTCCCAGTCGTGTATATGTTCGCGGTGAAGACGGGCGTGACGCCCGAGCTCGTGGCGCAGCACGGAGGCAACGTCGCCGCCGCCACGAAGGCCGCCGTGAAGAGCGCAATGAACGCAGGGCCTGGACTCATGTTCGAGACTCTTCCGATGGTGTTCGCGAGCCTTGGAAAGGCCGGGAACTGGGTGGGACTCATGTTCTTCCTCCTCGTCACGTTCGCGGCTGCTACGTCGGCGATATCGCTCTTCGAGGCGTGCGTGGCGTCCGTGTGCGACCTTCTTCACATCGACAGAAGGGCCGCCACGTTCTTCACGGGCGCGCTCATAATGTTCATCGCCACGTTCAGCGCCCTTGGGTCAGGACCCTGGAGCGACGTGAGGCTCATGGGGATGCAGTTCCTCGACTTCTTCGACTTCATCACGAACTCGGTGCTGATGCCGATAGTCGCGGCGGCCACATGCGTGTGCGTGGGCTGGGCGCTTGGCCCGAAGACCGTGATCGCCGAAGTGCAGGCCTCTGGCTCTCCGTTCCGCGCGAGGGCCCTCTACTTCGTAATGGTGAAGTGGTTCGCCCCCGCGCTCGTGATAGCGATTCTTGTATCCGAAATCTGCCGCAACCTCGGCGTTGGCGGCTGGAGCATCTGACATGAAGAAGAAGCAGAAAGAAGTCAACGAGGCGCGCGTCGCAGAGCTCGTGCGCAGCCTGCTAGTGGAGCTCGGCGAGGATCCCGACCGCGATGGACTCGTCAAGACCCCGATGCGCGTGGCGAAGTCTCTCGCGTTCCTCACGCGCGGCTACCGCCAGACGCCGCGCGGCGTGCTGAACGGGGCCGTGTTCGACGCAGGCGCGAACCACATGATCGTGCTGCGCCACATAGAGGTATACTCCATGTGCGAACACCACATGCTGCCGTTCTTCGGCAGCTGCGCAGTGGGATACATCGCCAAGAACAAGGTGCTGGGCGTTTCGAAGATCGCACGCATAGTCGACTGCTTCTCGCGCCGCCTCCAGATACAGGAACGCCTCACCGAGCAGGTGGCCGAGGCCATCCAGGACGCGGCAGGCGCAGAGGGAGTGGGCGTTGTGTTCAAGTGCCGCCACCTCTGCATGATGATGCGCGGCGTGGAGAAGCAGAACTCCGAGATGGTCACAAGCGCAATGCTCGGCAGCTTCCGAACCGACGAGAAGGTGCGCCAGGAGTTCCTTTCGTTGATCCAGTGACGTTTCGAGGTTGTGTAGTTTCTGGTGAACCAGTTGCAAAACCTTTTTTGCTTTCGCCATTGGGAGTTTGGGAGTTTGGGAGATTTAGAAAATCTTCAAGTCTTAATGACTCCAAGACTCCGAAACTCCAAGCAGCGAAAGCAATGAGCATGCGTCAATGGCAGAGGGTTTTGCAATTAGCTCTGGTTTCTGGGTTTCTAGTTTCGAAGTTTAGAAATTTTTGGTTTCTGAATTGAGGGCGGGGAGTGGATT
>JAFUDL010000357.1 GCA_017459225.1 Kiritimatiellia bacterium | reverse complement strand
AGCGAACCTTTCGTCATCTTCTGCGTCTTCTTGAGCGTGACTGCGTACACACCGTTCGATACGCTGTCAAACCCGCTGCCCGTCAATGTGACGCCGCCGATTTTTGCCGTGATTCTACCCGCCGCCGTCACAGTCACCTTCACCGCAGAGGCCCATCCGTCCACAAGCGGAGTATAAACGACATATTCCGCATCTTCGTTGCCTTCGTCACCTTCTCCGTCGTCCTCCACGTCCCCGTCATCCTCCAAGTCACCGTCGTATTCAGGTACGGAGAAGTACGTGTTTGAAAAACCGTTGTACGTGCCAACGACGTCGGCTGGAAGAAGCGCGTCCACCATGAACGTGGCAGTCGCCGTTGAGGTATATGTCTTCGTCTTCTTTGTTTTTGAGTTCTTTATCGTCTTCTTCATCGTGAACGTCGCGGTGAAGACGCCTGTCTTAACCGCCGCGCCGACAATCGCAGTGCCGTTCCATGAAAGGCCGGTCGGCAGGCCGGTCACTGAGGCAAGCTTCCAACCGTTCGTCTGGAACACCTCCACGCCGAGGTCGGCCAGCGTCTTCTTCGTCTTCATGCCGCCTTTAAACATATAGGGGTTCAGCGTCGACGACTCGATTCCGGAAATAAGCCCTGCATTTACCGCACCGCTCGAGTTGGGCGCGATTATCCTTATGGACTTCGCCACGGTCTTCCCTGCACGGTTCTTCGCCGTGATCTTCGCATTGTAAACGCCGGGCTTCATCTTGGACAAGTCAACGACTTTCAGAACATACCGGGCGTCCGAGCCAGCTTCACGCACAAGCCCGAGGCCTGCGGGGTTACCGCCTATGGCCACCGTCGGATAGGATAGCGACTCGGCGGAGATCGCAATCTCTCTATCAGGGACGTCCTCGACATACCAGACGGCATCAGAATCGACTGTCAGCACGGGCGTCTTGTCCAACGTCACCTTCGCGAACACGGCCTTCACAGACACAGTGCCCGCGCCCATTGTCAACGACACGCTCAGCTGTCGGCATTTGTGTTCGTTCGGCCATGGCGTCTCCACGTCATTGACATTAATCCACTTGACAAACACATACCCTCTCTTCGGAGTCGCCTTCAATGCCACCCTGCTCCCATACGTCTTCGTTCCCGCCCCGCTCACCGTACCACCGGCCTTCGTGTTCACCACCGCCGTGACCTTGTATTTTCTCGCCGTCCAATGGGCGTAGTAAGTGACGTCCTTCGCAACCTTGGTTCTTGCGGAGATTTTCGCACCCCCCACTTTCTTTGTCCACCACCCCGCAAAAGCATATCCATCGCGCACTGGTGTTGGCAGACCGGTCTCGCCGAGTTCACCGCCAATGGCGACATGCATCTGGTTCATTGCTTCACTCAGCGTGCCTCCAGCTGCATCAAACGTCACCGTCGCTACATCTGTTTCTTGGTCTTGCATCTCCAATGGGATGTCGCAGAACCGGGAAACTGACGCCTGTGCGGCAAGCGCCGCGCACAAGGCCACAACACATGCGGTAGTACGAATGATCATTTTCAGCACTCTCATCGTTGTTGCTCCTTTCACAGGAATTTCAAGAATCCTAAACGCCAGGAATGTCCACATAATCTACGCAGACAAGTGAATATTTTATAACAATACGGACGTCAGTGTCAATTGCAGTATTGAATCTCTTCATTACTTCACAACCTCCCAATGGCCGCCGAATCGAGGTCCGACACGGCGTATCAACCCTCGTTGAATGAGAGTAGAAGTTGCCTTTCTGATTGTTGTCTTCGACAAGCCCAATTTAGATTCCAATCCACGATGCGTAATGGCAACATCCTCATGCATAGCAAGATAAACTTGTTCTACAGAAGAAGTTGCGTCACTTATCTCTTGGGGCACCCTTGGGGCACCTTGTCCCTTGTTCCTTGCCTCAGCCGTGCTTCTTGAGGAACTTGCGCAGTGCGAGGGCCTTCTCCATGTTGAAGGACGAGGCGGGGTGGTGCGGCTTGAGGCGGCCCGGCCATGCGGCCCAGTCGCCGTAGTTGTAGGTGAGAACGGTTTCTGGGTCGTTGGGCACCATCACGTCCACGCCCTCGAACTTAGCGGGCTTGAGCGGGAAGATGTCGTCGTAGTCGTACACCGTCTCCTTCACCCAGTACGGCGTCATGAACTCGATGCCGCGCAGAACGGCGGGCTTTGTCTCGGGCGGGGCGGAGTCCTTGCCGTCCATGATCCACTCGCGGCGCGCGGCGTCCAGCGCCGCGCGGTGCGCCTTGTCGTCCGCCTGCGGGTCGAACCGCGCCGCGTTACGCTCCTGCGCGTCCCTTACCTTCATGAATAGCGCGTGCTTCTCCTTCAGGGTCGGAAGCGGGGAGTGGTAGAGGTCGTACGACATCACGGACGACGTGACGTCCTCCGGCAGGTCGCGGTGCGACACCTTGATCTGGTTCCACTTCCGCGAAAAGCGCCGCCGGGCGTAGTAGCCCTCTGCGCACTTCTCGTTGAACACCTCGCAGAACCGGTCGTACTCGTCGCGCAGCATGCCCTGGTCCACGTCGTCGTCCCACGGGATGAAGTGCCCGTTGTGGCGGATTGTGCCCAGCAGCGAGCCGCTGATCGTCCATGGATGGAAGCCGTTCTCGCGCGCGACTCGCAGCACCTCGCGAAGCAGCACGATGCCTGCGAGCTGAACGTCGCGCGCCATTCCGCGCGCAGGCGGCATGTTCCCCACGTCAGCCATCGTCAGCAGCTCTCGCCGCAGAAGCTGCGCCTGCACGGAGAGCTGAGGCTCGGGGCGCTTCATCACGCGGATGCCGAGAAGCCGCGTAACGTACTTGCCCTTCTCGAGCTTCGTTTCGAGGAACTTCATTGCGCGGCACCTCCATTGGCGGCAGGAGCGGCGGGCGCTGCGCCTTCGCGAAGCTTCTTGAGCGTGGCCGAGAGAAGCGTGGACGAAGTTCCCTTCGTGTAGGGGAAATACACAACGCGCACGCCGACTTCGGCGAACTTCTTCTCCATCTCCTGCCAGCGCTCTGTCTTGAACCAGTCGTCGCCCACGAACAGGACGTCGAAGTGGAGCTTCTCCCACATCTTGAACTTGTCGAGGTCGTCCTGCGGAATCGCGGCGTCCACATACTTGATCGAGCGCACTATCTCGAGGCGCTCCTGGAACGGGATCACCGCACGCTTGTGCTTGTACGCCACAAGCTCGTCCACGCTCACCCCCACGATGAGCTTGTCGCACAGGCCGTTCGCGTTCTTCAGAAGGTTCAGGTGGCCTATGTGGAAGAGGTCGTACACCCCGCTAGTATATCCGATAATGGTCATGCTCATTCTCGTTTTCTCCTGGACGAATAGTGTAGCAAAAGCGGCGCGCCTTAGCAATGGCGCCTCACTTCTCCGGCGCGTTCGAGAAGGGCATCGAGTATGCGGGCAATCTGAACGACTTCGCCCGGGATTTCGTGGCCCACCAGCAGATCGCCGACCACTTCGGCT
>JAFUDL010000356.1 GCA_017459225.1 Kiritimatiellia bacterium | reverse complement strand
GCGCGTTCGCAGAACGCCGCCGAGGCGCAGTTCGCCGCGCTCGCAGAGCATCTCGCGGGAACGCTGGGCGGCGCGCTGCCCGGCACGATGCTCGTCTCCACGCAGGAGTTCAAGAAGACGTCCATGACGTTCTTCGCCGTATCCAAATGACAACAAGCAAGGAGTGATGCAATGCGAATCGTTGACTGCGACTACTTCGTCGTCGGCTCTGGAATGAGCGGGCTGATGACCGCTCTGCATCTAGCCCCCGCTGGAAAGACGGTGCTTGTGACGAAGGGGCGCCTTGAGGACTGCAACTCGAACTTCGCCCAGGGCGGAATCTGCTGCGTCGCGGATCCCGCCGACAGCTTCGAGGCCCACGTCGCCGACACGATGATCGCGGGCGCCGGGCTATGCAACGAAGACGTGGTGCGCCGCATCGTCTCGGAGGCGCCCGCGGGCATTCGCGACTTGATCGACTGCGGTGTGCGCTTCGCGAAGAAGGACGACGGCTCGTGGGACCTTGGCCGCGAGGGCGGCCACTCGATGCGCCGCATCTTCCATGCGGGCGACATAACCGGCGAGAAGTGCGAGCGCGCGATGATCCGCACCCTCAGGCGCCATCCCGCAATCGACGTTCGCGAGAACACGATAGTGATCGACCTCGTGATCACGGCCCGCATCGGCGTTAAGGGTCCAAACCGATGCATTGGCGCGTACGTGATGGACAAGACGACGCGCGAGATCTACGCAGTTCGCTCGCCAAACACGATCCTCGCCACGGGTGGCTGCGGCAAGGTGTATCTCTACACGTGCAACCCCGACGTCGCCACAGGCGACGGAATCGCCCTCGCCTGGCGCGCGGGCGCGAAGATCGAGAACATGGAGTTCATCCAGTTCCACCCCACATGCCTCTACCATCCGAACGCGAAGCGCTTCCTCATCAGCGAGGCGGTGCGCGGAGAGGGCGCGGTGCTTGTGGACCGCAACGGGCGTCCTTTCATGCAGAACTACGACGCGCGCGGCTCGCTCGCGCCGCGCGACATCGTGGCCCGCGCGATCGACAGCGAGATGAAGCGCACCGGCGCCCCGTACTGCTGCCTCGACATCCGCCGCAAGGGGCGTGCGTTTCTGGAGAAGCGCTTCCCCAACATCTTCGGCAAGTGCCTTGAGTTCGGCATCGACATGTCGAAGGATCTCATCCCGATCGTTCCCGCAGCGCACTACTGTTGCGGCGGCGTTCAGGCGACTGTGGACGGCGTCACTTCCGTGCCTGGGCTTTCGGCGGTGGGCGAGACCGCATGCACCGGTCTGCACGGCGCGAACAGGCTCGCCTCCAATTCGCTCCTGGAGGCGCTCGTCACGGCCCGCCTCACGGCGCGCCGCCTCACGGCCCATCCGGAGCGCATGGACAGAAAGCGCGTGGCGATTCCCGAATGGCGCATCGGGCGCGCGGTGGAGCCCGACGAGGCGGTGCTCGTGTCGCACATGTGGGACGAGGTGCGCCGCCTGATGTGGGACTACGTGGGAATCGTCCGCTCCGACAAGCGCCTCGCCCGCGCCGCGCACCGTCTCAAGACTCTTAGCAAGGAGATACGCGAGTACTACTTCGACTATCTCGTGACGCCGGACACGCTTGAGCTGCGCAATCTCGCGCTGTGTGCCGAGCTGATCGTCCGCAGCGCCCAGCGCCGCCACGAAAGCCGCGGCCTGCATTTCACGCTCGACTATCCATCCAAGGCCACCCGCGCCCGCCCCACTGTCCTCCCCGGCTTCCAGGTCACCCCTGCGAAGTGATGGCGTCCACGTTGATCACCTCGGCGCCGAGGGAGAGCGCTTCGCGGCGGAAGTCCTTGTCCTGCGTGGCCACGAGCACCGTGTGCGATGCGCCGGAGAGGCGGCGCATTCTGAGGTAGTCGCACACCATGCGGTCGGCGCGGTGTGCGCCTGAGCCGCCGGTGTAGCTTATCCTGAGGCGTGGCTCGGTGCGTCCGCCGGCCTTGCTTCCGTCGAACACGATCCAGGCGGCGTCGGAAGGGTGGGCGGCGAGCCATGCGCGCACGCGGCGGCAGAGCGCTTCCTCGAGCTCGTCGCTGCCGCCTAGCCGTTCGGAGGGGGGGATCACGCTCACGCTGCCGAGGACTGCGTTCCAGCCGTCCACAACGAGAAGGCGCGCGCCGACGGGGAGAGAGTCCGCATCGCGTGCGGCTTCGAGCGCGAGCGCGAAGTGGTTGCGCAGGCTCTCGAGTTCGCTGCGCGTGCGAGAAAGCTCTTCGCGAAGCCGGGCCACCTCGGCCTTGAGTTCGCGCACATGCGCCACTCGGGCGCCCATGAATATCTCGTTTGTCGTCATTATGGTCTGTCTTTCACATGTGCGGCTATTATAGCAAAGATAGTGCCTAGTGCCTAGTGCTTGGTGCGCATTGCCGCATTGCGATACGGAGAAATAAAGACTTGATTTAGGGTGCTACGTTTGATAAACTGAAAGAGAACTTTGGAGGGTAAAGCATTGACGAACAAAATGAACATAGCGATGATAGGTGGAGGGCTTGAATCCTTTATGGGACCTGTCCATCGCCGAGCTATCGAGAAGACGGGAATGCTGCAGATCACCTGCGGCGCGTTTGGTTCCACCCGCCAGTCGTCCTTCGACTGCCAGGAGTCGTTTGGACTTGGAGTGCGCGACGTATTCGGGTCGTACCGCGACCTGCTGCGCCGCCAGTCGCGCCTCCCGAAGGAACAGCGCGTGGCATTCGCCACCACCGTGCTGCCGAACACGATGCACTATCCGGTGGCGATGATGGCCATGGACTGCGGAGTGCCGGTGCTGGCCGAGAAGCCTTTCACATGCAACATCGACGAGGCGACGAATCTTGCGCGCAAGGCGCGCACAATGGGCGTTCCATATCGCGTGGCGATGGTGTATCCTGCTTATTCGATGCTGTTGAAGGCGCGCAAGCTTTTCCGCGACGGCGTGCTGGGCCGCGTGAGGCGTTTCGTGGTGTCGATGCAGCTGGGATGGATGGCCGGGCGCGTGGAGCTTGAGGGCAACAGGCAGGCGATGTGGCGCACTGACGCCAGGCGCAACGGCGTGGGCGGCGTGATCAACGATGCGTCGTGCAACTGCCAGTTCGTGATAGAGTTCATCACGGGATACCGCATCACGGACGTCTGTGCGAGCGCTCGTCCGTGCGTGGCGGGGCGCCTCATCCCCGACGACGCCACGGTGCTTGTGCGCACCGACCAGGGCATCGACGGCGTGTTTCTGCTCTCGCAGATCGCGGCAGGCCACCGCGAGGGGCTTGTCTTCGAGATAACCGGCGACACCGGTTCGATGCGCTGGTGCGAATCCAATCCGGGAACGCTGGTTCTCGTGACGAACGACGGCACAAAGAAGACCCTAACCGACAAGACGGCGCCTGGCGCGATCGGCGGCGTGGACACTCCCTTCGTGGCGGGCGACGCATACGTGGAGGCGCTTGCGCGCGTGTACAGCGACTTCGCAGATTTCCTTTCCGGACACACCAAGAAGTCTCGCTCCGGCGAGGACAGCAGCATTCTCGGCATGACGATCGAAGAGGGCGTGCACTCCGTTGCGGTGAGCGAGGCCATAATCAAGAGCGTAACGCCCGTGCAGGAGGGACAGCCGCCCGTACCCAAGTGGGTGCACGTGCCCGAAGTCTGAACGGCAGACTTGCGCGGAGATGCGCGTATCGCGGTTGCCGCCGCCCGTCCATGGGCGCAAATGGCGTTTCACTCTGCGGGCCGATATGGTATAATATCCGCATGAATTTTCTCGACAGAAACGCCTACGACTGGGGGGCGCGCCTCGCGCGCTTCATCTTCCCTCTTTTCCGTCGCCGCAGGCGCATAGCCATCGAGAACATTATCAAGGCCGGAATCACCGACGACCCCAAGGAGGCGGCGCGCATCGCGAGCGTCAGCTGGGGGCACCTCGCAGGGCACGTGTGCGAGGCGCTGCGCGTGCCGCACGTTGTGACGAAGGAGAACTGGCGCGAGCATCTCGAGTTCGACGAGGCCTCGCCCAAGGCCGTGAAGCTGCTTCTCGAGACGCCCGACACGCCGATACTCCTCGTGAGCGCGCACCACGGCGTGTGGGAGGCCGCCACAAACGTTCTCTCCTTCGCGCGCCCGATGATCGCCATCGCGCGCGTGATGAACAACAAGTTCGTGGCGAACTGGATGAAGAAGCACCACTTCCGCGGCCCCGTGACGGTGATAGACAAGCAGCATGGCTTCACGCCCGACATCATGCGGCAATGGGAGGACGACTGCGCGGCGATGACGATCCTGATGGACCAGCACACCTCGAAGGGCATGCCGCTCACGTTTCTCGGCCGCCCGGCTAAGACGTTCACGAGCGCGACGCGCCTTGCGATGCGCACGGGCCGCCCCATCGTGGTGGGCTCGTTCGTGCGCGTGGCGCCGTTCAAATACCGTCTCGTCGGGGGCGATCCTCTCGTCTTCCCCAAGGACGCCGACAGGGCCGCATGCACACAGCTGCTGAACGACCGCCTCGGCGAGGCAATCCGCCAGTACCCGGAACAGTATTTGTGGGCGCACAGGAGATGGCGGGAGTAGTTCAAAGTTTAAAGTTCAGAGTTTATAGTTCAACGTTCTGTGAGGTGCGAAACCTCGAAACACGAAACCAGAAACCAGAAACCAGAAACTAGAAACTCGAAACCAGAAACTAGAAACACGAAACCTCGAAACCAGAAAGGAAGGAACGACATGAAGAGCATGATGATAGGATGTGCGGTGGCGGCGCTGGCCGCGGGATGCTGCAAAGAGTGCGCGACGGGCGCGGCCAAGGCCACGCGCAGTCCAGTGAAGGAGGCGAGGTTCGTGGAAATCGATCCCGGCCACTTTCACGCGGCGCTTGTGCTGAACAGAAACTACGAGGGCGTGGTGAAGGACGTTCCCGTGTTCGCGCCGAAGGGTCCGGACGTCGAGGCGCACTGCAAGCTCGTTGACGCGTTCAACACGCGCGAGAAGGACCCCACCTCGTGGAAGGAGGCCGTCTATACGGGCGACGACTACCTCCAGAAGGCGCTTGCGCTGGACAACAAGTCTTCCAGCGTGGTGGTGCTTGCCGGCAAGAACAACAAGAAGGCCGACTACTACCTTGAGGCGATCAAGGCCGGCTTCAACGTCCTTTCCGACAAGCCGATGGCCATCACGCCCGACGCCTTCGCCAAGCTCCAGGAGGCCGCCAAGCTCGCCGACGAGAAGGGGCTCTACTTCGCCGACATCATGACCGAGCGCAACGAGATCACCACGATACTCCAGCGCGCGCTCGTGGCGGCTAAGGACCTCTACGGCGAGCAGGAGAAGGGCACGCCGGACGATCCCGCCGTCACGAAGGTCTCGGTGCACCACTTCTGCAAGCTCGTGAACGGCAAGCCGCTGCAGCGCCCCGGCTGGTACTACGACACCGACCAGCAGGGCGAGGCGATCGTGGACGTGACGACGCACCTGGTGGACCTCGTCCAGTGGGAGACATTCCCCGGCGAGACGCTGAAGTTCTCCGACGTGAAGATGATCAAGGCCCGCTCGTGGGCGACGCCCATCACTGCGGCGGACTACAAGACCTCTACGGGGCTCGACACGTGGCCGGAGTTCCTGAAGAAGTCCGTAGACAAGGCGAACGTGCTGCAGTGCAAGGCGAACGGCGAGTTCACGTATGCGCTCAAGGGCGTTCACGCCAAGGTCTGCGTGGAGTGGCACTTCATGCCGCCCGCCGGCACGGGCGATACGCACTACTCGCTCATGCGCGGCACGAAGAGCGAGATCGTGATCCGCCAGGGCGCCGAGGAGGGCTACAAGCCGCGCGTCTATGTGAAGCCGCGCGCCGGGCAGGACAAGGCGGCGCTTGAGAAGGCGCTCGCCGCCGCGGTCGAGAAGTTCAACAAGACGTATCCCGGCGTCACGTTCAAGGCCGAGGGCGACGGGTGGACGATGGTGGTGCCGCAGAAGTACGAGATCGGCCACGAGGCGCACTTCAGCCAGGTGATGAACATGTACCTCGGCTGGATGAAGAAGGGCGAGCAGCCCGCCGACTATCTGCCCAACATGCTCGTGAAGTACTACACGATTACAGAGGCATGGAAGGCGAGCCGATAAGAGCAAGGCCAGCATGGTCCGTGCATCCCGACGAGTGGCGCGCGCTGCTCGTCGAGCGCGGCATGCGCGCGTTCAGGGCGGACCAGATTCTGCAGGCGCTCTACCGCGACTGGATACAGAGCTGGGACGAGGCCACGACGCTGCCGAAGGACCTTCGCGCCGATCTTGCGCGGGAGTTCCCGCTCGCCGTGCCGAAGGTGCTCGCGAGCGAACGCGCTGATGACGGCACCACGAAGCTGCTTCTGGGCCTTGCCGACGGTAATTCCGTTGAGACGGTGGTGATTCCGGCGGGGACAGCAAAGTCTTCGGATGGCCGTCCTGGACGCCTCACGCAGTGCATCTCGAGCCAGGTGGGCTGCGCGATGGGATGCGCCTTCTGCGCGAGCGGCGCGAAGGGGCTAGTGCGTTCTCTTGCGTCGGATGAAATCGTGGCGCAGGTGATGTGCGCCCAGCATCTCTTCGCCACGCCCGAGAACAAGCGCCAGGGATCCGGCCTTTGCCTTACGAATCTTGTTGTCATGGGAATGGGCGAGCCGTTCGCGAACTACGACGAGACGATGCGCGCCTTGAAGATCCTCAACGCAGGCAAGGGGCCGAACCTGGGCGCGCGGCACATCACACTCTCCACGTGCGGGGTTGTGCCGGGCTTCAAGAGGCTTGCGGCAGAGGGGCTGCAGTTCGAGCTTTCCGTATCACTGCACGCGCCGAACGACGAGCTGCGCTCGCAGCTTATGCCGGTCAACAGGCGCTGGCCGATCGACGAGCTGCTGGCGGCGTGCCGCGAATACACGCGCGAGACGGGGCGCGTGATTACGTTCGAGTACACGCTCGTGAAGGGCTTGAACGATTCGCGCGCGTGCGCTGAGGAGCTGGTGCGCCGCCTGAAGACGCTGCCTTCGTGCAAGGTGAACCTCATACCGCTTTCGCCGGTGGATCATCGTCCGGACCTCGCCACGCCCGACGAGGCCACGCAGCTTGCGTTCCTCGACGTGCTGATGAAGGCCCGCATCCAGACGATGCTCAGGCGTAGCCGCGGCAAGGACGTCGCCGCCGCATGCGGCCAGCTACGCCTTCGCACTGTCAAGCAGGCGTGAATGCGCAAACAGCCAATGCGGGCGTCATGTGCGCTGGCGCATCTAAAGACTTGAAGGGGACTCCCCGCGCCCTGTTGCGACAAAACCTTTCTTGCTTTCGCCATTGGGAGTTTAGGAGTTTGGGAGATTTAGAAAGTCTTAACGACTCCAAGACTCCGAAACTCCAAGCAGCGAAAGCAATTATTGCCATGCGGGGACTGTCCCCATTCGTTTCCGTTGATCGCATTGCCAGAACTAACCTCCGCCTGCGCGCCTCTCCCAAGTGGCTCTTCCTTTTGCAAAGAGCCACTGGGAGAACGGGCATCTTGCCCGTTGCGTTAGGTCACCACGAGGCGCGGAATCGTGAGAGTGAGCGTCTCGGACTCCATGCCGCGGAAGACCGTGTATTCGAGTGCGACGTTCTCGTACGCGCCGGCGTAGATGCTGAATTCCGGATTTTTGGTCAGAGTGACGGACGTGCCGTCCATGCCGACATTGCAGATGAATATGGCCTGCTCGGCGCCGACGCGGATGGAGGCTTCGCTGAAGCTCCACTCGCCCTCAGGCGCGTTGTCGTCGTAGAATCCCTGGCCCGTCAGCGTCCATTCGTTTCCGAACGTGAACTCGGTGGCGCTGTCGCCGTCCTTGAAGGACGTGACCTTGCACTTGCCGTCGCTCGTCTGCGCGATGGGCTCGGGTTCGGGTTCGGGTCCGGGCTCAGGCTCGGAATCGGCGATGTGCAGGTACTTGACCCTGCGGAACGAGGTCTGGAGCGGTCCGCCGGCATCGCCCGCGCGGCTCTTCACCACGAGCTTGTAGTCGCCGCCGGGCAGCAGCTCGGAGGTGTGCGCCTTGAAGAGCTGCTTCGAGACCACCTCGTCGACGACGAGCGGGAACGTCGTGCCGCGGCCGTCCTCCAGATGCGTCGTCGCGCCCTCGTCGGTGAGCACCATGTTGAACCCGGCCACGCGGAAGACGTGCTGCCCGTGGATGAGGTTCATGGGGCGCTCCTCCTCGAGGTCCATCGCGTTGTCCACGCGAAGGCGCGTCACGCTCTCGTCCGTCACAATCACCGGCACGGTGTCGGAGAGGCAGAGCTGGATGGAGTCGTCGAGCCTGAGCGCGAGCTCCAGCGAGTTGCGCTCCGGGTCGAACGGCGCGTCCGCCGTGGGGAACGAACCCTTGATGACGGCGCAGATCGTGCCCACGTCCGTGTGGACGCGCACGAGGCCCTCGCGCTCGAGCTCCTCGAGCGCCTGGAACGAGCCGTCGAGGATCGCGATCACCTGGATCGCGGGCAGCCCGCACTTGGCGCCGATCGTCGAGGCGAACGCCTCCATCGCCAGCGTCTCCTTGGAGATGTAGTTGCCGAGGTACGGCGCCACTGCGCTCGTCGCGCTCGTGTTCTCGTGGATTATCACTTCATGTCTTGCCATTTTCTTTGACCTTTCATTTGCTTTTTCGTTTTCGAACCATTTGCAGGTAGTTGGTTTGTTGGTAGTTGGTTTGCTGGTAGTTGGTTTGTTGGCGTATGCGGGCCGCCCGGTGGTCGGCCCCTACCGGTTCATATGGTAGGGCGCGATCACCGAGCGCGCCGAATGGTAGGGCGAGGCGTCCCGCCGAGCCGTCACGGCTCACCCGGAGGGTTCGCCCCACCTCCGGGCCGCCCGGTGGTCGGCCCCTACCGGTTCATATGGTAGGGCGCGATCACCGAGCGCGCCGCAAATCCCGTTTCCCCGTGTAGGGAAGTCAAACCCTCCGTGTAGGGAGAGCGCTCCCCCCGTGTAGGGAGGCGGC
>JAFUDL010000355.1 GCA_017459225.1 Kiritimatiellia bacterium | reverse complement strand
CATCGTCCCTTCTTCCGTGCTGGGCGAGGACGCGCCGAGCAACAAGCTCCAGATCGCGCTCATCGGCTGCGGCCGCATCGGCAGGTCCATGGACATCCTCGGCCTCGCGGCCAACCAGGACCTCGCCATGCTGACCACGGTGTGCGACGTCGATATCTTGCGCCTCAAGGACATGAAGGCCGTCGCCGAGCAGCAGTACCAGCGGAAGCTGGATCACCTCAAGCTGGAGATGGACTACCGCAAGGTGCTTGACGACCCCGGTATCGACGGCGTGATGATCTGCACGCAGGACCACTGGCACGCGCGCATGGTGGTGGAGGCCTGCTACAAGGGCAAGGACGTGTACGTGCAGAAGCCCATGGCTCTCTCCGTGGAGGAGAGCGAGGCGATCGTGGAGGCCGTGCGCCGCACGAAGCGCGTGTTCCACATCGGCACGCAGCAGCGTTGCGACAAGGGCTGCGGCGGCGGCTTCGTGAAGGGCGTCGAGTATGTGCGTAGCGGGCGGCTCGGGAAGCTCGCGCGCATCGACCTCGGCATCATCGACAACTCGCCAAAGAGCGAGTGGCCGGTGCCGTCGATCGAGCGCACGCCCGATCCGCGCGACTTCAACTTCGACCTCTGGCTCGGCCCGGCGCGCAACGACGTGCACTACTCGCAGCTGCGCACGCATTGGCGTCCCGTGGACGCCAATGGCAAGCCATACGCCAGGATTCCCGGCCAGAACGTGGGCTGGCTCCAGATACAGGACTACTGCACCGGCAACGTGTCCGGCTGGGGCTCGCACCACATGGACATCGCGCAGTGGGCCATGGACAACGCCGGCCCCGTCTCTGTGAAGTGCGAGAAGGTCACATTCCTCAAGGGGCGCCTCTTCAACGTGCACGACGACTGCCTCATCACCTACAAGTACGCCAACGGCGTTGAGCTTCAGCTCGGCACGCCGCGCCTCACCGGCTTCCGCTGCGGCGCGAAGTTCTTCGGCGAGAACGGCGACTGGATATCCACGTGCCGCTGGGTGGACAGAGTCCCCGAGGCGAAGCGCGTCGACACCGCATACAAGCCAAAGGCCGAGATCTGGCGCGTCTGCGAGGCGAACCGGAAGGGGATCATCGAGGGCGAGCCCGAGAAGCAGGTGGTGCGGAACATGGAGAAGAACCACCATCGCCCCTGGTTCCTCGGAATGCGCTCGCGCAAGGACACGAACATCAAGGTCGAGGAGGCGAACAGCTCCACCATCTCCTGCATCCTCGGCTTCCACGCGATGAACAACGTCGGGTACGAGATCAAGTGGGATCCCGTCAAGCGCAAGTTCGTGAACCCCGCTGACGCGGCGAAGTTCACCAGCTGCAACGAGCGCGCGCCGTACTCCACCATCGACGCGCTGAACGAAATCCGCAAGCGCGGCTGATTGCCGCACGTAGAAAGAGAGATGTCCGAAATGAAGAAACTGCTTATCGTCGCCGCGGCGTTCGCGGCATGCATGTGCGCCTCGGCCGATGCTCCGCGTTCTTTTGCGGCGACCGTCGAGGATTACCTTGCCACGCATCCCGTGGCGGGCATGGAGACATATGCCGACTTCTGCCGCCTCGTGGCGCAGCCAGCCGCCAATGGCGCGGTGGACGCCACCGTGCAGCCCTGCCACAAGGCACGGAAGATCCGCTTCTGGGGCGCGCTCGAGCACATGTCGGTCTTCAAGAGCTGGGGTCTCGACGTTGCGGAGTTCGATCCCGACGCGGCTGATCGCGGCGACTACCCCGACGTCATTTTCTGCCATCTCGCGCCTGGCTACTGCCAGGGCGACGTGGATCAGATTCTGGATGCCGTGCGCCACGGAACGCACTTCGTGACGCTACAGACGACCGACCGCTGGAGCGAGGTGATAGCCAAGCGCCTCGGCCACACTTACGGCGGTGTGTTGACGGCGCCTGCGATGGACCGCGGCGGCGTGTTCTTCAAGAACTGCCCGAAGCTATTCGCCGGATTCCCGGAGGGCCGTCTTGACGCACCGTTGTTCTCATGCGTGGGCAAAAGCCGCCACGGCATGTTCCTCACGGGCGAGACGTGCCTGCTCGGCGTGGCCGACACGCACACCGGCCGCATCGCCAGCTCCATCGCGCAGTACAAGTACGGGAAGGGCGCGGTTACGCTCGTGGGGCCGTGCGTCAATCAGTCCTCGACGACGGACATGAACGCGCCCGCCTACAAGCGCCTGCTCCTCAACCTCGTTGATCTGCTGCCGCCCGTCGCGCGCGAGAAGCCCTACGATGTGCTGCTCTATACCCGTTGGATGTGGCATCGCGACCCCAAGACAGGCGCCGTCGCGCCGAAGGGCTCGTACCATCATTTCTCCACCGAAGTCGGCGCGGGTGAGATGGCGCGCTACTTCACGGCGAAGGGCCTCACGGTCAAGGTCACCGACGATCCCGAGGTGTTCCGCACCGCCGCATTCCGGGCCTGCCCGCGCATGGTCTTCGCCTGCGCGAACGAGGAGCAGTTCGAGACCGAAAGCCAGCGTGCGGCGTTCTACGCCTGGGCGAAGGCGGGCGGCGGCACGCTCGTGCTCCACTCCGCTAGCAACTGCGAGGTCGGCAGCAAGGAGTGGCGCGACTTTCTCGGCGGCACGTTCCTCTTCCACTACCCTAGGCAGATGCCGGTGCCTTTCGCGGACGCCGACAAGTCGAATCCCGCCATTGCATGCATGCCCGCCGGCTACGTGTGGCCCCGCGAGGAGATCTACGTGAACGACATGGTGCCCGGCGCAGTCAAGCCCGTTCTCAAGTTCAACGCGCTCGCAATCGCTGGCGACATGCAGAAGTGGATCAAGGACCGCGGCCGCGCGCCGGCCGACGGCACCCACATTCTCGAATGGACGAAGACCTACGGAAATGGGCGCGTTTACTACTCCGCACTCGGCCACAACGCGGATAGTTTCTCCAGCCCCGAGTTCCTGGAGCACCTCTACCAGGCATGCCTCTGGACCGCGCCGCGCGGCCGCTAGTCATTTCGTTTGAGATTTCTTATTCGGCCACTTGACGGCATCGGGGCAGTTATGATACAATTTTCACCTGTTCCCACGGAGAGGTGGCAGAGCCTGGTTGAATGCACATGACTCGAAATCATGCATACCGCAAGGTATCGGGGGTTCGAATCCCTCCCTCTCCGCCATGCGGGCGTAATTCAATGGCAGAATAGGAGCTTCCCAAGCTTATTACGAGGGTTCGATTCCCTTCGCCCGCTCCATTACTAAAGTCGGCGTCCTCGTCTTGAGGGCGCCGTCTTGGCATGAGGCTCGAGGCATATGATCACACGAGACCTGAAACTATACTTTGTCCTGGCATGCATCCCGGCGCTGCTGCTTTCCGCAATCGCGCTGCGGCAGCTGCACATGCTCTCAAGGGAGCGCGAGGGCAATGCCCGGAGCGAAGTCATGGAGCGCGTGAGGAAGAGCGCCGCGGGAACGGTGTTCGCGGGAAAGGCGAACGAGGCGAAGGAGGAACTCGAGAGGCGTGCGTCCGATTTCCGCAGAACGCTGCTGGACGAGTTCCAGGCGTCGCCGCCAATTGGAGTTTTCGTATGGAGGCCGCGAGATGGCGTGGTGTGCACAAACGACGTCCCGCAGGAGGTCCTTCGGGAGATTGACCGCATAAGCCGCATAAGCGGATGGAGCGACGACGAGGATCCGAAGCACAAGAAGAAGCCGCCGCCAGCGGGAATACGCGACTTTGCTGGACATTGCGTCCTGTGGGCGAGAGACGGCAGATGTAACGGCAGCCTATGCGGAGCGGTGTTTTCCGAGAATCCAGCCGAGAAGGGCCTTCTGCTGGTGTCGCTCTGGCCCATCGGTCTCGCGCTGGGCGTTCTGCTGGCCGGCGTGCTTGCTGCCGGCGCGTGGCTGCTCGTGCGGGCTGCGGCTAAGGCGCGTCGCGACGATCTCATGAAGACCACATTCCTCTCCAACGCGTCGCACGAGCTGAAGACTCCGCTTGCGGGAATAGGAGTGTGGGCGGAGCTGCTGCGAAGCGGCAGGCTCGCCACGGACGAGCGGCGTGCCCACGCCTACGATGTGATCGTGGCTGAGAACGCGCGTATGGTTCGCCTCGTGGAGAACCTGCTCGACTTCGCGCGCCTCGAGCAGTGACGCCGGCGCTACCACATGAGAGACGTTGACGTGGCGGCGCTTGCGGAGGACGCCGTGGAGGTGGTGAGAGGCGAGTTCGCGGAGAACGGCATTTCGCTGCAGCCTGAAGGCAACTGCATGGCCATGGCGGATAGCGACGCAGTTAAGCAGATTCTTCTCAATCTGCTGGGGAACGCGGCGAAATACGCGGCGTCGGGCGGCGCCGTGGAGGTGGATGTGCGCCGCGACGAAGAGGGTGGCGTGCGCGTGGCGGTGATGGACCGCGGACCTGGACTTTCCGCCGAGGCGATGGAGCATGTGTTTGAACGCTTCTGGCGCGCTGACGGCGCGCTTAACTCAGAGAAGGGCGGCCTCGGACTGGGACTTGCCATCTCGCACGCGCTGGCAGAAGACATGGATGGATCTCTCTCCGTGACAGCCCGTGAAGGCGGTGGGTGCGTGTTCACGCTCTCCATTCCAGCGGCATAGAAACGGCATTGAAAATTTTTTCGGAAACCGCATTGACAGCGAAAAAGCGATTTGCTAAAATATGCGCGTGCTTACGAAAAGAAGGAGACTTGAAATGAAATCGATACATCCTATCTGCATGGCGTTTGCCGCCGCTGCGCTTCTTGCCGGATGCGCGACGCAGGAAATGTCCTCCACTCCGTTCTACACCGGAAACGATGTGAAGTACACGGACAAAGTGGAAGACCGCGTGAGCCTCTGGCCGCTCCTCTACCACCGCGCGCCCGTGACGTCCGTCCTGTGGCCGCTCTTCTCGAGCGCCGACGATCATGTGGCGATCCGTCCGCTCTACTCCCAGTACATGAAGCACGGTAAGAGTGAATACAACGAATACAACGTGCTGTGGCCCATCGCCCAGTTCGATACTTACGACAACGACAACCGCATCTTTCCGGTCTTCTGGGGCGACGACTACTTCACCGTGTTTCCCGTCTTCTGGAACACGGATGACATCGTGGCCGTGCCGCCGGTTATCGTTGACAAGGACGGAGACGGCATGGCCGTGCTGCCGCTATTCTTCTGGGACTGGAGGGACGACTTCAACACGCTATTCCCACTTTGGTGGTACGATGGTTCGGATAACGGCTACAAATTTTGGGCCGCTGCCGGTCTAGCCGGGGCCAAGTCGAGCAAATACAAAGCCCATACGGACCGCAAGCAGTGGCTGCTGCCGCTTTTCTGGCACCATTCTGATGTTGATGCTGACTCCGAAGAGGAAACGCTGTGGGCGTGCGCCGGGCTGGGCGGCTATCGTCGTACAGAGAAGGGGTTCAAGCATCATTGGCTGCTTCCT
This sequence comes from Kiritimatiellia bacterium, assembly GCA_017459225.1. GTDB lineage: Bacteria > Verrucomicrobiota > Kiritimatiellia > RFP12 > UBA1067 > RUG572. Next base: position 5,840 of record JAFUDL010000355.1, on the reverse strand, counting down.
CTCTACATCTCCGACCGCGACGACTTCTATTCGCTGCCCTACTCGCGCGTGGATAAGGGATCCAAAGCGGTTACATCTTACTTCATGGCCGGCCTTGGCGGGCATTCAAGCGTGGACGGCAAATACGACTCGTCCTGGCTGTTTCCAATCTTTTCGCACAACGCCGCAGACGAGACGTTCGTGACGCCGCTCTGCTACAGCGACAAAGACACCCTCGTCACTCCCATCTATGGACATACCAAAGACGCCGACTGGCTGCTGCCTCTTTACTACCACGGCACCAACACCTTCATCACGCCTCTCTTCGGCGCTGCAAAAGAGGTCAACTGGGCAGTGCCTCTCTATTGGCAGGACGAGAACACGTTCCTCTCGCTCGCGTGGAGCCATTACCGCGGTCCCGACGGCAAGCTTGAGGCCGCCGTCTCCCCGCTTCTGCTCTCTGGCTACAACCGCGACCGCAAGACAGGCGACTCTGTGGCGTATATTCTCGCCGGCCTCGCCGGACGCGTCGAGAAGGCCGACGGCACCGGCGGATCATGGGCGTTTCCGCTGTACTACAAGGACGCCGAGACGTTCTTCACGCTTCTCTACGGCCACACAAAGACTTCCGAATGGCTCTTCCCGCTCTACTACCGCGAAGGCGACACGATGCTCACTCCCATTGCCGGACGCAAGGGCGGCACATCATGGGTGTTTCCGCTCTACATTCGCGACGAGAACAGCTTCACGTCCATCGCCTACTCCCACGCCCGCAATCCGCAGACGGGCGAGGAGAGCATGATCATCCCGCCGCTTCTCGCCGGTTGCGCGTGGAACACCAACAACCAGGAAAGCGCATGGGCCGCGCTCGCAGGCCTCGTGGGCAGCACCACCGCGAAAGACGGATCGCACGAAAGGGATTGGTTCTTCCCGCTCTATGCGCGCGACAAGGATAGCTTCGTATCCATCGCCTATGCGCACAACCGCAATCCGCAGACGGGCGAGGAGAGCGTGATCATTCCTCCGCTTCTCGCCGGTTGCGCGTGGAACACCAACAACCAGGAAAGCGCGTGGGCCGCGCTCGCAGGCCTCGTGGGCAGCACCACGGCTAGGGACGGTTCGCATAGCAAGGACTGGTTCTTCCCCCTCTGGCACCACGAGAAGGACCGTTCGTTCACGAGTCTGCTCTTCGGATGGAATGGCGGCGGCACGTCGCAGACTAACAACTGGTGGCTCACTCCTCTCGTCGGCACCAAGAGCGGCAGGAACGAAGGATTCTGGCTCTTCCCGTTCATGTCGCAAACGCACTACGGCGACTTCTCGCGAATCGAATCGCTTGCAGGCGTCAAAGAGCTCCCGCCAGAGATCCAGTTCGAGGAGTATGCGTACACGAATTACGAGAAGAAGGTCTCGATGCGCCTCAGGGAGAAGAACGCCGTTCCGAGCGCCGGCTCCAAAACGAAGGCGATGATTTTCTTCACTCCCCGCAAGCGCTACGCCTATGCATCGCTTTCCTGGGACGGCAAGACCTACCGTGTGCACGAAGAGTTCGACAACGGCAACGAACTGCTTCTAAATTCCGAGAGCTCGCGCACAGTGACGTTCGACCCCAAGACGCGCAAGAAGACGGGCGAAGATCTGCGCGAGGAGCATACTTTGGGCCTGGGCGCAATCTACAACTCCAGCCGCACAGAGAACAAGAACACGATTGAGGAGAAGTCCAACACGCTCCTTGGAATCCTCTACAACAGGCGCAAAGAGGTGGACAAGAAGAAGAACACCTCGTTCGAGGAGTCCACAGTGCTGCTGAAGGTTTGGCAGCGCGCCGAGAAGAACGGCGACGTGTCGGTGGACGCGTTCCCGGGCTTCACATACGACGCGAAGAAGAACGGCTACCGCAAGGTCTCTCTGCTGTGGCGCCTTTTCCGCCATGTGAACGATCCCGAGAAGGGCACCACGCTCGACCTCTTCTTCATCCCACTTTCGCGTCCTTAGTCAAGGAGGGATGAATCATGGGAGCATTTATTGCAATACTCAGCCTGGTGTTTATTCTGGGCATGCCGCTGATGCTCATTGTGGCGTTGGCGAACATCGGCCGACTGCAGCGAGAACTCGAAAGAATGCAGGAATCGCTCGTACTGATTCTGGCGGCGATCAATAGCCGCCGCAAAGCGTCCGAAAAGGCCGAAGTGTCCGCTGAGACGAAGCCGATTGAGAAATCGGCCGAGGAGGTGGCCACGGAAGATGTCGTGGAAAAGAAGGAAGAGAAGGTCGAAGAGAGGGTAGCGCCAGTTGCAGTCCAGCCGAGACCTGCGCCGCGCGCTCTCTTTGCGAACGATCCGCCCGCATTTGTGAGGGATCCAGAGCCGATGGCGTCGTTCGAGCCGGTTGCGCCAGCGCCTGAGGACGCTGATGGCGGCTACGAGCCGACGGCCATGGACATTTTCTGGAAGAAGGTTGAGGACTGGTTCTGCGTGCGTGGCGATTTCGCGCCGAAGGGCGTTACGCGCGAGTTCGCCGTCGCCACGCGCTGGCTCACCCGCGTGGGCGCTCTTCTGCTCGTTGGGGCCGTTGCATACTTCCTTGTGCTCGCGATAGACAAGGGTTGGATAGGCCCTGTGCAGCGCGTGTTCGGAATGATGTTCTGGGGTATTGTGGGCTCGGCTTTTGGCACGTGGCTAAAGCTAAAGAGCGAACGCTACGCGATACTCGGCGAAGTGTGCGCGGCCGTGGGGCTTGTGGCGGTGTATCTCTCGTTCGGGCTGGGGCACAGGTACTTCAGTCCGCCGGTGATATCGTCCGGCTATGTGGCGTTCGCGGGGCTTTTCGTGGCAACGGCGGCTGCGGGATATCTTTCCGTGCGCCTGCGCTCGCTGATGATCGCGGGCCTCGCGCTTGTGGGCGGATTTCTCGTGCCGACGATATGCAGCTTCACGAGCCACGACGTCCAGCTTCACGTATATCTCTTCATCCTCTCCGTAGGCGCTTGTGCGGTGGCGTATTTCAGGGGTTGGACGATCTACGCGTTCTCGGCGATTGTCGTATCTGCGATCTTCTCCGGCGCGAAATGCTCTCCGTTCAGCTTTTGCGACGGGCAGGTGGCGTATGCGTTTCATGCGCTTGAGCTGATGCTCTTCTTCGCGATGGCGGTGCGCGCTGCCGTGCATGCCGGCGAAAAGGTGCGGCCTGTCTACTGGGCGGCGGCAGCCTTGATGGCCGTGTTGTCGCTCGTGATGATGGCTGGCATAGTCGAGGCGCGGTGCGCCTATGTGGGGCTGAGGGCGTTTCATCATCTGGCGTGGGCCGCGGCGTTTGCCGCGCTCGCGTACGTCAGCCGCCGCCGCGAATGGGGCGGCACGCCTGTTCTCATTGTGTATGCGTGCGTATGCGCGGCGATCTCGCTTCTGAGGGCGTGTTCTTGGTGGCATGCGGAGAAGGAGATGGTTGCGCTTCTATTCTGCGCGTTTGCGGCGCTTCTCGTCGAGCTTGGGGCGAGGAGCGGCGAGAAGGCGCTTCAGGGGGCGGCGTTCATCGCTACGGCGCTGATGTCGGTTTTCGGGTTCTGGTTCTTCTTGCTTGCCATGGAAGTGGAAGGGGTAGGATATGCTGTGAATCTTGTGAGCCGGATCGAGTCCATCTGGCCCGTCCCGGCGCTTGTGGCGTTCTGTGGATGGAGGCTTGGCGGGCTCAAGCCGTGGCGCGACTTCATTCGCGCACTCGCGTATCCTGCGGCGTCCGTGATGACGTTCGCGGTGGTGACGATGGAGAGCCACTTCTTCGGCCGCGAGTTCCTGCCTTTCCTGCGCGGCGGAATTGTGACGATCGTGTGGGCTGCCGTGGCGAGCGCGTTTCTTGCGACGGGCATCGTGCGCCGCGTGCGCGTGCTTCGCCTGGCGGGGCTTGGACTCCTCGCGCTTTCGACGGTAAAGGTGCTCCTGGTCGACACCTCGTCCCTCGCCACGCCGGGTCGTGTAGGTGTGTTCGCCGCGGTTGGTATCCTGCTCATTGTGGGCGCGTTCCTCTACCTCAAGTTCAAGTCGCGCTTCGAGGAGTCGGATGCGGAAACGCCGGATGTCTCTTCAGACGAAAAGGAGGTCGGCAATGCATAATGACGCAGTTGACGGCATCAAGCTCAAGGTCGCGGAGATAGACCGCCAGATCGCCGAACTGAAGAGGCGCAGACGGGTGCTTCTGGAGGAGTGCGGCGCAGGACGCCTTTCCTGGGGCGCGATCATCGCGGGCGCCTTCGGGGCGCTGATGATTGGGCTTGGGGTGATTGCGCTTTTCGCGGCGAATTGGGACGTCTTCGGGCGTCCGGCGCGAGCGGTGATCTCAGTGGCGCCTACGATCGCGTGCGGAACGCTGGCCGTCGTCGCGGCGGTGAAGGGATGGAAAGCGAGGACGCTGTGGGAGCCGCTTGGAATACTATGGTGCGTTGCCGTTGCAGCGGGAACGTGTCTCGTGGCGCAGACGTATCAGGTTGGAGGATCCTTGTCGGCGCTTGTATTGTTCGTGTCGCTTCTGATGTTGCCCGCGGTATGGGTGACGCGCTCGGCTATTGTCGCCGCGCTGTGGCCGGTTCTTGGCATCGTGTGGGGAATCATGTCTGGAGAACCGTTTAGCGGTAGGGGATCGTTGGCTCTTGCAGCGAAGTCCGTTGTGCTTGTCGCGCTTTCGCTTCCGGCGTATGTGGCGTTTCTCCGAAGCCGTCCGTCGCGGGCGGCGCTCGTGTCGGCGCAGGTTGTGACGGGAATAGTGTACTCGTTTGGCCTGGGTCTTATGCTGAGCTGTACATTGCAGAATACAAGTGTCGAAAACATTGCATACATTTTCTGGGCGTGTTCAGCGCTTGTCGCAATTTCAGGATGTGTCTTTTCGTTGCCGGTGTGGGGCATGATTGGCGCCGTGGTGGCATGCGGCGTCGCCTTGACAACGCCATTCTTCTTTCATGGCGATCTTTTCCTCGTCTCGCTTCTTGTCTCTGGTGGAGTCATTGCCGTCGGAGTCACGAAGATGCGTCTTGCGCTGGCCAACATCGGAGCGGTGACGTTCCTCTGGCTTGTCGTTTGCAAGTTCTTCGTCAGTGAGGCGCCGTTTACACTGAAGGGTGTGGTTCTGATAGTGGCGGGCATTGTGCTCACCGCGCTCAACGTTGTGCTCGTGCGTTCAAGAGTCAAGAGGAGGGTGCAGGCATGAAGCGGAATGTCGTAAAGGCCATTATCGCCGGGACGGCGATCGCTGTGCAGTGCGTGGCGATCGGATGGCTCGTGTGGCGCTATGAAAGCATTGTGAGATTTGGCAAGGAGGTACGCTTCCGGTGCGAGGCGTACGATCCGTACGACCCGCATCGCGGACGCTATCTTCGCGTCAGGGTACGCGCGACGTGTACGAATCTTCTGGAGCGTGTGGATGGAAAGTCGTGGGAGGACACGCGCAATGCGCAGATCTTCGCGAAGTTGGAACCTGCCACAAACGGACTCTGGAGAGTTTCCGCCGTGGCGGATTCGTTGCCTGCGGACGGGGGGCTTTGGATCAAGTCCGGCAATGCCACGTTTGAGCATAGCGTTTCGTGGAGCGAGAAGCGTACAAACGAAACGAACGAGGCTTTCCTGTCCCGCCGCGCGAAATCGCCGTTCGTAGTCAGAGTGCCAATGCCGGATCAGCTCTTTGTAAACGAACGTCTGGCGCCTATGGCTGAAGAGGTCTTGGACAAGGCGAATTCCGCCAAGGGTAAGGGTGCTGTTGCCGTCTATCGCGTAAGGGGTAGCGACATTGTCATCACCGACATAGAGATCGATGGCAAATCCGTTACCGCCCTTGCCCGCGAGATTCCCGCGTTGAGATGATTGGTCTGAACTTTG
>JAFUDL010000354.1 GCA_017459225.1 Kiritimatiellia bacterium | reverse complement strand
GGTCGCCCCTCATGCCGTCTGTCTTCCTAACTGACTGTCGATTTCTTGTCAGTGCGAACTCCTTTCATTTCGCAAGTTGCTATCGCGCTTTACTTGGCGCACCATTCTGTTAGTTCTGCCGAGCTTTGCTTGGCGCACCATCAGTTTGCTCATCTTATTGGTCTCCTTTGGCGAATCTCAGGCAGAGCCATGGTTCGTGGCTAACGCTAACGGTCTGCACAGGAGAGGTCGAGCTCGATTCGATCTCCGCTGATGCGGAAGCCCTTTTTCGTGGCCTGTACCGCGCCGCATACCGGAACGCGGTAGCGGAATCCCTGAAAGACGAAGTTGATGCCGCCATCGCCAATGGCAATCTTCCTGCGGAAATTCTCCTCGTATTCGGCGTCGAGCGAACTGCCAGTCACGACGATGCGCCCTTCCTCGAACCGTACGACGGCGGCCGTTCCATCGGCGCGCCTTGCCGTGGCCACGAGCACGCTGTCGCCCTCTGCATCGGCCTCGAGGCCAACAAACTCGCCCGAAAACGCCATCGTGCCCGAAACGTCCTTGCCGCGGAACATCCACTGATCAACGACTGGAGGCGTGAAGTAGAGCGCCTGCCAGCCCTTGCACACCTTGTCGAGGAAAGGCTCCTCGAAGTCGTCCGTCATCTTGTGGATGTCGCGGAATACGAGGCGCTTGCCGTCCATGATGAGGTTGCCGCGGTAGAAGCGGCTGTTGTACCACACGCTCTTGCGCCCGAATCCGGACCAGTCCTCAAGCGCGATCTGCGTCTGCGGACAGTTCTTCTTGTGCGCGGCCTTGAACGCGCGCGCGGTGTCGCACATCTTCTCCAGAACGATGCGCCCCGCGGCCACCTCCTTCGCGATCTTCTCGCACTGCATCGGAAGCCCCCGCGATATCGCCCTCCATCCGAACGAGTTCTCCTGCCCGGCCTGCATGTAGGAGAGGTTCAGCAGTCCCTTCGGTTCTGTGTAGACGCGGAAATACCAGTCCACGATCTCCTTGCAATACCCGCCGTACCACACGGGCTCCATCGTTGGGCAGCCATGCTGGTGCACCCGGCCCGAATACAGCTCTCTTGGCTGTCCATAGTTGTAGATCGGGTCGGGCGTGAGCATCTTGAAGACCGGCGACTTCACGGCGTTCTTCATGTCGACGGCCGCGGAGAGCATGTTCTTCTTCGAAGGATAGTACGCGCCGTTCGAGTAGCCGCCGCGCAGGCCGTAGGCATCGGTGTTGTCCTGCTCGCGGCAGATGCAGAATCCGTCGACGCCGTAGGTCTTCTCCATGTAGTCCATCGACCAGGCGTCGAGCAGCCACGAGCCGACGCTTTTGGGGTAGTACCCGAAGTCGGCCTTGAACCGCTTGAACGCCGCGTCGATGATGGCCTTGCGTCCGGCATGGTCGTACGCCATCAGGAAGCCGGGGTTGATGTGCCAGTCCCAGTTCCAGTCCTTGTGCGATCCCTTCGGCGCCCACGGCAGGCCCGCAGCCTCGTTGAGCGGACGCGACATCTCGAACCAGAGCCCGAACTCTGTCTTCGCCATGTCGCTTTTGCGCGCCTCCGCCATCATCTCCGGATCGACGAGAGCGTCGTACTGGAGCAGGATCGTGTTCACAAAACCGTACTTGCGGTTCAGCGCAACCTCCTCGCGCAGCGCATCCAGCATCTCCTTCCTGGGCGGACGCGGATCGGCCGACCGCACGAAGTTCACCATGTTGACGACCTTCCGCACAGGCGCGACAGGCGCTGCCGCATACGCCGCAAAGCACATCGCCATTCCGACAGCCGCCACCGCCGAAAACATCATCTTCATGAACGACCTCCTGTATAACTTTTGAGCATACGCGATCTCATGCCAACTCGTCACCGCATGAGGATGGCCATGCCGCCCTTGCCTATCACGTATAGGCCATCATCCCTTACGCGCATCGCAAACAACTTCGCGCTCTCACTGTCGAGCTTGAACGTGACGCCTGCAGGCTGCGCGCTCCAGCCAACCACCTTCTCGGCCGTGCGGGACGAGAACAGACGCCCGTGGATGTCCACCGTGATCGTGGCGCCGGATGCGAACGTGACCTGTCCCGGATTGTTGCTGATATACGTGTCATTTTTGGATATATTGCCGGTGTGTCCCGTAGCATCCCAGCTGTCCGACATGCCCGAAAGGTCAAGCGTCGCGCCATTGTCCAGCTCCACCGGCGGACGATACGCCCCTGCCTCATAGACGCCACCGACAACCACCTTGCGCGCCGTGTGCTTATGCGCCGCCCAGTAATTCCTCGTGTCCGTGTATGCAAAGTCTCTCACCAGAATTGAGCCAGTATTGTTGCCGGCCAGGAAAAGGAATGCGTTCCCCTCGAACTGGAGATTTGCGGCGGAGAAGTCTGCATCGTCGGCGCTGATCTGCAACGCCCCTGCGGAAGCGGCGTTTATCTTTATCGTCCCCGTTTGCGTAACCCTCAAATTCCTGGCGTAGCATTGGCAGTTGTTGCCGCTACCCACGTTGATTTCCACGGTCAAGGTCTTGCCGTTCAGGTTCAGTTCCCCGTAGTCGTTCGCGTCGTTGCTGCCGAAGTGAAGCCAGCCGCCCTCGATCGTCGCGTCATCTATCAGAACGATGTCCTGCATCCATGTGTTGCTGAAGTCCGTGTCCCATGCCGCGTTCTGATTGGCGCCGCAGACTTTGATCGTGCCGCCGAGTTCGTAATTGTAGATGCTCCCGTTGATGTTGGTGTTGAAGTCAAGGACCGCACCCTTCTCGATTCGGATGGTCTGCGTCTTGTCGCCGATTCCGAACGGATTACGGTTCGCGGCATTTGCCGTCCAGATGTCGCAGATGACCGTCCCGGCTTTCACTTGCGTTCCGCCCTTGTAGGTCTGCCCCGACCTGCGGGCACGGAACACGCCGCTTCCCTCCATGCCGAACCGCAGCGTACCAGAAAGCGCGATTCCGCCGTTATCCGAGGTTATGCCGTTGACGAACTCGTCGCCTTCCACGACGGTCAACACGAAATTGCCGCCCGAGCCCTGCGCCGAGCTGTCGGTCACGGACCATGCGTTAATCACGCTCCAGTTGAACGCCGTCATCTCCAAGTCGTTTCCGCAAAGGTCGATGGAGCTCCCGGGCGCGACCTTTGTTAAGTCTATTCCGTTCCAGTTGACGTCCGTTGTGAGCTGCACGTTGTCAAACCGGATCAAGTGGTAGGTCAGTGATGCGCTCTCGGGGAAGGAGAACGCCGTCTGGCCGGCGATGACGATTGTCGTGTCCGCGCCGGGCAAACCGCCCTCGATCGTCACCCCGGAGCTGTTGGCGC
>JAFUDL010000353.1 GCA_017459225.1 Kiritimatiellia bacterium | reverse complement strand
GGTCGCCCCTCATGCCGTCTGTCTTCCTAACTGACTGTCGATTTCTTGTCAGTGCGAACTCCTTTCATTTCGCAAGTTGCTATCGCGCTTTACTTGGCGCACCATTCTGTTAGTTCTGCCGAGCTTTGCTTGGCGCACCATGGTTTTGTCATCCTATGAGACTTTACTTTCTTGCAGCACAAGATTCACGAAGGTTTAGTCCCACGATTTCCAAGGTTTGATGTAGATGCCGCGCTTGGCATAGATCGGCTGAAGACGCCGTTGCAACTCAATGACGCACTTGACCTTTTCCGTGTACGGCAAGTTGGCAAGATTGCGACGTCCTTGCGTCTTCGCATACTGTTCCGCCGTGAGTGGCCGCATTGTTGTCATTTCAGACCCTCCTCTATTGGATAAACGAGCCCATGCGCAGAACAGATGGTAGCAAAGACATTTTTGTCAAACCGTTCGGAATCTAGAAATGCCTGCACCCGGGATGCTTGCACCTTTCGGGTTCGGTTTTCGCCGAATCTTCCCTTCGAAACGCTTTCGCTTTTCTTCGGCGCATCTACCATTTCGACACACTCGGTGATCGCGCCCTGTCAGGCGTGTGACCGTGGAGGATCGGCCATCACAGGAAACGGCCGTACTCGGCGCGGGCGGCGTCGGTCCAGTCGGGTCCCATGAACGCGTTCGCCTCGGGGATGTTCGTGCAGCGCATCGTCACAGGGTCGAACGTGAGGCGACGGCCGGGGAAGCGCGTGGCGATCATGCCCATGAAGCCCATGATCGTGAACTTGCCGCCCATCTCGAAAGGCGTGTTCGCGGGGCGCTTCTGCTGGACGGCCTGGAGGAACTCGGCCCAGTGGTCCTTGTAGCGCGGGTACTTCTTCGGCGGCAGATGCGGCTTGATGGCCTTCATGTGCGAATGGGGGATCACGCGCAGTCCGGCGGCGCCCGTCGTGCCGAACATGAGCGTCTCCTTCTCGCACACGAGGTAGCCGCCGCACCAGCGCGACTTCACCGTGTCGAACGGCAGCTCGGGCTCGTAGGCGGCGGGACGCGGCGCGCGACGCATGCATTCGTACCAGTGGTAGATCAACGGCCCCCTCTTCCCCTTCGCGGGAAACTCGAACTTGTAGTGCGCCGCGTGCGGGAACGAAAACGGCGTCTTCTTCGGGTCGAAGCCACGTTCGTCGTCCATCGTCACGGCCGTGGGCATGTCGAGGTCGAGCGCGGTGGCGACGGGTCCGATCAGGTGGCAGCTCCAGTCGCCTAGGCAGCCCTCGCCGTACATCGCCCACGAGCGCCAGCGGCCTTTCGGCACGAGTCCCTTGATGTACGGACGGCGCTTCACCGGTCCCTGCCAGAGCTCCCAGTCAAGCCCAGCGGGCGGCTCGGTCGGCTGATTGGCCCACTCCGGCGGCTCCATGTAGTAGCCGTTCGGTCCGCAACAGTAGACGTGCGCCTCAAGGGCCTGGCCGAAGATTCCGCTCTCCATCCACTCGCGCAGAAGCGGCGTGCCAGGCTCCGAATTGCCATGGTGGCTCACCTGCGTGATGATCTTCTTCTCGCGGGCGACGCGCATCATCGCAAGCGTCTCGTCGATCGTGTGGGCGAGCGGCTTCGCGCAATAGACGGGCACGTTGTACTTGCTCGCCTCGAAGAACGCGACGGCGTGCGAATGGTCGGGCGTCATGATCGAGACGGCGTCGTACTGCCCCGCGCACTCGGCGAGCATCTTCCGGTAGTCGGCGTAGATCTTCGCCTGCGGCTGCTCCTTGCGCACCCATTCGAGGTTGGGAGCATAGACATCGGCCGCGCATGAAATCTCGCAGAGGCCCGAACGCAGAAAACTGTGCAGGTCGGTGTGGCCGCGCCCGCCCGTGCCGATCGCCGCGATGCGCACCTTCGGCGCCTCCGTGGCGGCCAGCACGCTGCCGCAGCTGGCAGCCGCGCAGCCTGAAAGTTTGATAAAGTCACGTTTGCTGATATTCATCTGGTTCCTCCCTGTTTCATTTCATTGGCCGCGTCAGGGACGGGCTGAAAATCTGGCGACGGGCGAGTGGCGATGCGCAGAAGCGCGTCGATCTTGCCCTCGATGCGGTCTAGGCGTGCGTCAAGGCGTTTTTCCAGATTCTGAGTGGCCGTGGCCACGTCGGACCGAAGCTCGGCGACGTCGGCACGCACCTCGATGCTTGTGTCGCCTGAACGTGCGCACAGCCAGCCTATGCACACAAGAGCAATCGCAAGCGCCAGCACAAGCGCGACGCCGAACACAAAACGCGTCGCACGCCGCGAGCATGAAACCTTGTCGTTTTCTTCATTTTCCATAACGGCAGCTAGTTTACCAAATCCCTCCCCTTAATTCCAGCCAATTCGGCAGAACAGCCTTGCCGTCTCGCCACGGTCCATGTGACTATCTGACGTAGAGCACAATGCCGTTCTTCAGGAAGTGCAGATATACGACACCGTCAACCTCCTTCAGCGTGGGCAGGAATCCTCTGCGGATGTTCATGTCTGCCGGGTCGAGCTTGAGATTGCGCACGCTGGACCCCATCTCAAGCACGGCAATCGGAATCTTCGTGGTTTCCATGATGTCCATGAATTCGCCGTAAGGCTTGACCGTGGCGAAGCCAGCAGTCGGCGTGGCCAGCAAGTCGAGCGCAACACCGCGCTTGATCGCCAACGTGGTGCCGGAGTCCAGCTGCACAGGACCCTTGCCCACGTTGTTCGAAGCATCCACCTTGAATATGCCCTCGCCCACCGTGGTGCCACCGGCATACACCTTGGTGAATCCCTCAATCCCGTTGAAGCTGTTCCCCATCACCAGCGTGCCTGCGCCGGTCTTTCGCACCGCGCCGTCGCCAAACATGCCAGCGCCGCAGGTGACGGTCAACCCTTCGGGCACGTTGAACGTGAGGGTGAATCCGGTCATCACGGTCAAGCCCCAGTCGCTCGTGTTGCCTTGATTGTACACGCCCAGGCACTCGAAGTCGGCATACGCCGTGATCGTTGTGTTGGTGTAGAAGCGCCACGAATAGTCCTGCATCACGCTGCCGATGCCGCCTTCGCCCACGACCAGATTGGGGATGAACGACTGCGCCCAGGCGTGCTCGGTCTTCGCGATGCGGCGCGCCTTCACGGTGCCTATGTTCCCCTGGCGCCCGAAGCGCGACCAGTTGTCGGAGGGCGTGGGACACGAGC
>JAFUDL010000352.1 GCA_017459225.1 Kiritimatiellia bacterium | reverse complement strand
CTCGCCGTTCAGCCGGTCTTCGCCCAGGAGCAGGCCGCTGAGAAGGTGTATCCTGGTGCGCCGGAGCCTCAGTCCTACGGCTACACCGTTCTCGCGATGTGCATAGCATCGCCATATCTCACGCTCCCCTGGGGATATGACTGGGACGTGTTCGGCCTTGACGTGAACTTCCTCTACAGCGACTGCAACAAGATGTACGGCATCGAGGCCGCCGGCATCGTGAACGTTGCCCGCCGCGACATGTACGGCATTCAGGCCGCGCTCTGCTTCAACCTCGCCAACCGCGACGCGGTGGGGCTCACCTGCTCCTGCTTCAATCTCTGCAACCGCACGCTCTACGGACTGAACGTGGACGTGTTCGGCGTCAACCGCGAGGTGATGGGCCTTTCGATCGACGGCATCGGCGCTGGCACGGGCGGCTCGTTCTACGGCATCGAGATCGGCGGCGTGGGCAGCATGGTGAAGGAGGACATGTGGGGCTGGCAGATCGCGCTCGGCGCGAACCTCGCCCGTCGCGTGCACGGCTTCCAGACTGCGGTGCTCTTCAACATGACGGACGATCTCCGCGGCGCCCAGCTGGGCCTCGTGAACTGGGCGTCCACCTGCTCCGCTGGCTTCCAGATCGGCCTCGTGAACCTGATCATGGACAACAAGGTTCCGTTCATTCCGATCTTTAACTGCTACTTCTGATGCAGCTGACGGCGTGCCTTCATGGCACGTCGCCTACGGCTTCCGCCGCGACTGTAGCACAATTGGTTAGTGCGTTGGCCTCCGATGCCGAAGGTTGCTGGTTCGATCCCTGTCAGTCGCACCAATGCCGCCGCTCTCGAGCGAGAGCGGCGCGCTTCATTACGGGGGATGAATCAATGAGGAATCCATTCTACGCGGTGATTCTTTCGGGCGGCAACGGCGAGCGGTTCTGGCCGCTCTCCACGCCCGACAGGCCCAAGCAGTTCCTCACGGTGTTCGGAGGAAAGTCGCTCATACGCCAGGCGGTGGACCGTCTTGCCGGCGTGGTGCCGATCGAGCGCGTGATCGTGGTCACGGCCGAGACGCTGGTGCCGGCCACGCGCGAGGCTCTGCCGGAGCTGCCGGAGGAGAACATCGTGGCCGAGCCTTGCCGACGCGACACCGCGGCCGCCGTGGCCACGGCGTGCGGAGTAGTCGAGGCGCGCGCGGGCGAACAGGCAGTGGCTGCGATTCTCACGGCTGACCATCTTATGGGTGATGTGAAGGCGTTCCGCAGAGTGCTGCGTGACGCGCGCGACGCCGCGGCGAAGTCCGACTCCATCGTGACGATGGGCGTGACGCCAAGCGAACCTGCCACCGGCTTTGGTTACATCCGCGTGGGACGCGCCCAGCCGATTGGCACGCGCACCGTCTTCTTCCGCGCGGCAAAGTTCGTGGAGAAGCCGTGCGAGAAAACGGCGAAAAGATACCTTGTCTCCGGGAAGTATGTGTGGAACGCTGGAATGTTCGTGTGGAAGGTGTGCACGATGAAGGGCGCACTCGCCGCGGCGGCGCCTGAGCTGGCGTCTCTCGAGACGGCCATTGCCGCCGCGCCGTTGCCTGGTCCCGTGATGGCGAAGGTGTATCCGAGTCTGCCGCGCATATCCTTCGACTACGCGGTGATGGAGAAGTTCCCGCGCATTCTAGTGTCGCGCGGCGACTTCGGATGGGACGACGTGGGCACGTGGGCCGCCGTCGACAAGCATCTTCGCACCGACGCGAGACGAAACGTGGTGAGAGGCCCGGTGACTCTGCTCGACTGCGAGGATTCCGTGGCCGTGGCGGAGGGTCCGGCAATCGCCGCCCTCGGCGTGCGTGGCATCGTTGTGGTGTCCACGGCCGATCATGTGCTCGTGGCGGCAAAGGACCGCGTGCAGGACCTCAAGCGCGTGCTTGCCGAGATCACATCACGCAAGTGAAGGTTTCGGAGTTTCGAAGTTTCGGGGTTTCGTGGTTTATGGGTTTCGGAGTTTCGAGGTTTCGAGGTTTGGGGGCGTCTGAAATTGATTTAATCACTGGTTGCGCGAATCGCCGTGTAATGCTATAATAGAGAACTGCCGATTTGAAACATAAGCCAATGGATTGATAGAGGAAAACGAAATGGCCAATGACACAACCGCCCAGAAGGCGCAGAATCTTACAAACAGGGGCCGGCAGGCACTTGAGGCAGGTCGCTACGAGCTTGCCGTGGAGATGCTTTCGCAGGCAATAGAGTGCGCACCCGGCTCGCTCGAGACGCGCCGTCTGCTGCGCACGGCCCAGATTGCCAAGTTCCGCCAGAATCCGCCTTCCAGCTTCTCCCTCAAGCTGCAGAGCCTTGCCAACATGGGCAAGCGCGCCAAGATACTCTCCCTCGCGAAGAAGGGGCAGGGCGCCGAGGCTATGGCCGAGGCGGAGAAGCTTCTGGCCATCAACCCGCTCGACCCGGACAACATCGACGCCGCCGTGAAGGCCGCCGAGGCCGCAGGAATGCCCGAGGCCGCCGCGATCTCCGTGGAGGCCGCGTACTCGTGCAACCAGGGCGACGTGGTGCTTCTTGAGCGCATCGCGCAGTACTACATGATCGCGAAGCGCTACGACAAGGCGCGCGACGCGTACGTGAAGCTCTCGCAGCTCAAGCCCGGCGACCAACGCATTATCCAGCTTTTGAAGAACGCCGAGGCGCAGAGCACTATGACCATCGGTGGCTGGAGCGCCACCGTGGGCAAGAAGGGCGGCTTCCAGGCGATTCTCGCCAACCAGGAGCAGGCCAAGAAGCTCGACCAGGCCAACAAGGCCGTAGTCGTTGGCGCGGACGCCGACGCGCTCATCGCCGAGAAGCTCGCGCAGATCGAGAAGGAGCCCAACAACCTCAACTTCTACCGCGCGCTCGCCCGAATCTACATGCAGAACAAGCGCTTTGACGAGGCCGTGGGCATCCTTCAGCGCGCGCAGACCGTCAGCTCGGCCGACCCCGAGCTCGACCGCATGCTCTCCACCGTGACGGCCGCAAGCTACGAGTACCAGATCGAGCAGCTGCGCAAGGCCGGACGCACCGAGGAGGCCGACAACCTCGAGGTCGAGAAGAACCAGTTCGTGTTCGACGACCTCGCGACGCGCGTGGAGCGCTATCCGAACGACCTCCACCTGCGCTTCGAGCTCGGCTACCAGTACTACATCTACGGCGATCAGGAGCCTTCGTTCTATGACGAGGCCATCCAGCACCTGCAGCTTGCGCAGAAGTCGCCGAAAGACCGTCTGCAGTCGCTCTACTACCTCGCCATGTGCTTCCTCAAGAAGGGCCAGCGCGACATGGCGGTGATGCAGCTCGAGACCGCGCGCGACCAGCTGCCCACGATGGACGACCTCAAGAAGAAGGTCGACTACCAGCTCGGCCTCTGCGCCGAGGAGGCGAAGGACTACGAGAAGGCGTACAACTACTACAAGGACGTGTACTCCACCGACGTCACCTTCGGCGACCTCAACGAGCGCATGCTCAAGATCAACAAGCTCATGCATGAGCAGAAGCAGGGCTAGCCCCCGCGCCGCCGCCGTGAAGCAACAGGAGAGCGCCCATCTCATTGAGATCCGCGACCTGCGCAAGATATACGCGCTGGGCGAGGAGCCGGTGGCTGCCCTTGACGGCGTGTCGCTCACGATCGACCAGGGCGAGTTCGTGGCGATCATGGGCGCTTCCGGAAGCGGCAAGTCCACGATGCTCAACATCCTAGGCTGCCTCGACACTCCAACTAGCGGCAGCTATCTTCTGGACGGCATCGAGGTGGCGCGCCGCACGCGCGCCGAGCTCGCGCACATCCGCAACCGCAAGCTCGGCTTCGTGTTCCAGAACTTCAACCTCCTCGCACGCACGAGCGCGATCGAGAACGTGGAGCTGCCCGACTTCTTCATGGGCCGCCTCGGCCGCGCCGCACGCCGCCGCCGCGCACTTGAGCTCCTCAAGCGTGTGGGCCTCGGCGGACGCGGCACCCACACCCCGGCGCAGCTTTCCGGCGGACAGCAGCAGCGCGTCGCGATCGCCCGCGCGCTCATGAACGAGCCGCCCGTCCTCTTCGCGGACGAACCCACCGGCAACCTCGACACGAAAAGCTCCGTCGAGAT
>JAFUDL010000351.1 GCA_017459225.1 Kiritimatiellia bacterium | reverse complement strand
GTGCGCGTAGAACACCATCGATAGCGACTTACCGCTTCCCTGCGTGTGCCAGAACACTCCGCCGCGCCCGTCGCCACGCATCGCCTCTTTCGTTTTTTTGATCGCCTTGCGCACCGCGAAATACTGGTGGTAGCCAGCGAGTATCTTGTCGCAGCCCGGCCAAGAATGGCCGGTAACAGAACCCGAAAAGCAGATGAAGTTCTTCACCACGTCGAGGAGCCGGGCCGGGGCCAGAAGGCCCCGGAACAGAACCTCGAAGCCGCCGACGCCGCCTTCCTCCCTCTCGCCGTCTATCGACTTCCATTCCTTGAACCAGCTCTCGCCCGCCGTGAGCGAACCCGCGCGAGTGGACACCATGTCGCTTGCCACGCAGATCTGATTGTAAGTGAAGAGGTCGGGTATGTCGTGCTGGTAGTTGCGCAGCTGGAGAAACGCCTCGTGTACCGTCGTCTCGGGCTTGGACGGATTCTTCAGCTCGATCACCACGAGCGGCATGCCGTTCACGAAAAGCACAACGTCGGGACGCTTCACCACCTCGCCATTCTGCACCGTCCACTGGTTCACCGCGTGGAACACGTTCTTTTCGGGATGCGCGTAGTCGACGAGCTGCACAAGACGCGTCGTGTCGTCGCCCGCCACACGGCACGCGCCGTCGACGCCGTTCTGCAGCCAGTCCGTGAAGATCGCGTTGCGCACCACGACGCTTCCGCCTGCGATGCCGCGCACCTGACGGATCGCGTCGTTCACCGCCTCGTCGGGCACGCCCTTGTTCAGCTTGCGCACCTGATACTCGAACACGTCGGGGAGCGTAGGGTCGCTGTAGTCGCGCTCGACGTCGGGACCGTACATATACTCCCACTTCATCGAACGCAGCACTTCAAGCACCGCGTTCTCGTAGGCGTTCTCGTTGTACGCTCCCGTCGCCATCACGCCACCTTCACCTTCTCCACGTCGATCTCGCCGCTCATCAGCTTCGGCAGCAGCGCATCGCGCATCGCGGCAAGCGAGCGGGATTCAAAGCCTTTGCGTACTATGCTTTCGCACATAGGTTCAATAACCGCATTAAATCTCGCCACGTCATTTTCATTTGGAATGGCCATGGCGTATGCAAGAATCTGCTCTTTGTCGCCGCGCGGCATCTTTGTGCCCTTAGCACTCGACATAACATACGCAAAGAAAGCATCATCCCAAAGTTGCCGATACAGCCAATACCGCATATTGTCATTCTTGGCGGCAAGGCAAAGGACATCTGGCGAATGCCCTCCATGAGACCAAGAAAAGCAAATCTTCTTGAAGTAAGGCCGTATGTTCGAAATGAGCACATCGCCTTTCTCGCACGCAGGCACTTCTCCAATTTGCGGCAATGAGGTCGCAGGCATCAAACCCTGCTTATCTGGCAACATGTTTTCAGTGGAATAGTATGTTTCAGCGGTCAACCCGTTCGCGGCGATTTTACCTTGCCTATAGATAGCCACATCCCCCAGCTTTCCCATCTTCCACCCTTGGGGCATCTTGCCGCCGAAGGGCTCGAAGTCCACAAACCACGACTTGAAAATCGCTTGCGCCTGCGCTTCAAGGTTCGCGCATATCTTGCGGTTGTTCTCGATCTTGTCGTCAAGCGCACCAAGCACCGCCGCAATCTTGCGCTGGGTGGGGAGTGGGGGAAGCATAAGTTTACATTCAAGAAGCTCTGGTTGTCGTAATCCAAATACGGTTGTTCCTGTAGCCCTCGCATCCATCTCTTGCTTAAAAGATGTTGTCGTCATGTATTGTGCCACATACGACGAATCATATTCAGGCTTGATGCGCAATCCAAACAAGCGTTGGCTCAAAACAATTTTCTCATCAGAATCCCAATAGTAAACCTCGCCATAAGGTGCCTCAGAAGTAACAAGAATATCGCCACGTTGGATTTCATCTTTCATCCACGCACGATACATTGTTTCCCCAACAAAACGAATAGAATCCTCGTTAACACTTTGTCTTGTCTTCACTGTCTTGGCCGAGAGTGCGCGATAACCGCTTTCTGCCCAATCACCTCCAAGTTTCTTTGGCGTCTTGCCACGATGGTCAATGACCAACGACACCACATCTCCCAACCGCACTTTCTTCCACTCGCTCATGCGGCACCTCCCTTGCGGCATGCCGATGTGGCAAGGCCGCCTCGGCCTTGCTGCAAGTGCGAGGGCGCCATTGCCACATCAGGCGTACTTGCCACACTGGCCTGGCCTCTGCGCTCTTTGCGTTCTTTGCGGCTAAAAATTCCCCGCTCATGCGGCACCTCCCTTGCGCGCCAGCACCGCCTTCTCGGCCAGTTCGTCGATGTTTGCGGGCTTCATGCCGTGGTAGTTTATTTCGACGGGGAGACCTGGGCAAGAATGCCCAGGCACAGAACAAGAATGCCCAGGCACAGAACCGCCCGCCAGCCATTGGGCGATGCGGTTCAAGGCGGTGGCGTCGAAGCGCGTCATGGGCTTTTCCTGCGTGGTGTAGGGCCAGGCGGCCGGGGCGAGCAGCAAGAGCCGCCCTTCCGCGCAGGCATCGAAGTAGCGGCCGGCCGGCTTCTCAAGCTTTGCGAAGCCCATGTTCTTCAGCGCCACCAGCGGCAGGCGGCGCTTCATCGCCTCGCGGGCGATCTGGCGTTCGCCGTCGGAAATGCACGGGCTCAGCACCACCGCGCCATGCTCGGCGGCGGCAAGCGCGCTTTCCTGCCGCTCGCGGTATTCGGGGCTCTCGCTTTCGATGATCGGCTCGCCGTCGGGCGTTCGCGCGATCTTCATTCCGCCGCCGCGCTTCGCCTCTCGCCGGTAGGCGAAAAAGCGCCGCGAGCACTGCACCTGGGCAAGCGGCCGCTCGAGAAGGTGGCGGTTGCCCAGCGCCTCGAAGCTGCCCGTGAGCCGCCCGCCGTCGAGCGGCAGCTCGATCCGCTCCACGCGCCTGAAAAGCGCGGGGTTGGCGCGCTTCTCGGCGAGGCGGCGCGGGTTGTCGCGAAGATAGGCTATCATCGCCTTCAGCTGCCCCTCGTGCAAAAGCACGGTATCTTGAAAGCCCTCGGCCCATCTAAGACCTGCGCAAGAATGCGCAGGCACAGAACCACCTGCGCAAAAATGCGCAGGCATGGAACCATCTGCGCAAAAATGCCCAGGCACAAAACCACCTGCGCAAAAATGCCCAGGCACAGAACTGGGGCAGTTCTGTGACTCGCCATTCTTGGCGATGTAGCCCTGTGACTCGCCGTTTTCGGCGAGTAGTTTCCACCGCTTCGCCGCGCCGGCCTTGAAGCCGCGCACCAGCGAGCCAAGCGGCCGCGCGAGCAGCGCTTTCACGAAAACTATGAAATGTATGTGATCGGGCATCAGCTGCACCGCGATTATTTCAACCTGCGGCGCAATGCGCGGCATTTCGGCAAGCGCCTCCAGCACCGCCTCGCCAAAAGGCGTGGGGGCGATGTAGCCCTCGCCATTCTTGGCGAGTTTCCCCAATGGCTCGCCGCGCCGGTCTTCGAGCGTCACGGTGATCATGTAGATGGCGCGTTGGCGGTAATCCCAGCCGGCGAGGCGCCGCGTCATGCGGTGCTTCGTTTCCTGCCAAAAGGCCGCCCTCTCTTCCGCCGCGCTCATACCTCGTAGCCGATCGCCTTCAGGTTTTTCCGAATCGCCGCCTCAAGCCGCGCCGATTCGCCGAAAAGCCCCTTCAGCTCGCCCGTGAGCCGCTTCATCTTCGCGTCGAACGGCTCGCCGTCGTCTTCTTCCACCTTGCCGCCCGCGTAGAGGCCGGGCGTAAGCTTGAACTTCTTCTCCGCGATCTCATCCGTCGTGCGCGACGGCGGCGATCTTCGCCCAGCGCGCGGACTTCGGGACGAAGAAGATGTTCTTCTCCATGTAGGCGTCGCGGTCCTCCTCGTCGCCGTAGCCCTCCGCCTTCAGCTCGCGGTAGCGGTTCTCGAAGGCGTCGGAGACATACCGAAGGAACAGCAGCCCCATAAGCACCTGACGGTACTGCGTGGCGGGCAGCTTGCCGCGCATCAAATCCGCCGCGTGCCAGAGCTTGGCCTCAAACCCAAGCGTCGCCGTCGATTCTTCCTTCGTCACATTTGCCCTTTCAGTTTTCCGGTTTCCGCGTTCCCATGTTGTTCAATCCAGAACGTCTTCTGCGCCTCGATTTCCGCACGAACGCATTTGCTATCGAAGGAATATCGAGAAGCCCTGCGGCGCCACCAGCTTCAGGCCTTCGTCGCATACTTCAGTGGTGAAGCCCTTCTTCGCCGTCACCTCATCGAGCGTGAACGAGACCGTGTCGTCCGGCCTTGTCTTCCAAGTCACGATGTATGGCGACTCGGAATTAGCAATCGCCCAGAGGTCGCGCCCTTTCAGATTCACCATCACAGTTGAATTGGCGTTGAACTGCAGGTTACAGAGGGTGCCAGCAGTGTTGTTGCTGTACTTCGGATTCGTGAACGTGCAGTCGAACGCGCCGCTCCAATTCGCGAGATTCAGAGTGGAGCCGTCCATCATCGTCATGTTGAAGCCGCGCACCGTCTGCGGCGTGAACGTGCCGAATATCTGCATGCGGTAATTGGAGTAGCTCCACACGGCGTTCGACTCGTCGGGCGTGTTCGCCGTCAAGTCGAACACCGTCGAGTTGCCGTTTACGCCATTGGCGATACGCATATACGAAATGCCGAGGTCGAGCTTCAGGCCGTCCCTGCCGTTCAACTTGCCGATCTGCATGTAGCCCTTCGTGTTGCCATTGTAGGTGTTGACCGAAACGTTGATGGTTCCGTTGGAGATCGTCACCTCCCTCACGTTCCAGTCGGGGTCGTAGCCGTCCATCACCACCGAGAGCGTCTTTCCGCCGAGGTTCCACACTGCGCCGCTTGGCAGGGCCATGTCGTGGTTCTCGGGAAGGACTGCGAACTCAAGAGTCGAGTCGGCAGTCATCGTGAGCGTAGAGGGAAGCGTGGCGTATTCGCCGATGCTGGTGATCTTTCCGCCGGCGAGGACAAGGCTGACGGCGGCGTCGGCATTGCCATAGGCATCGTATGTCGTCCCCTCGGGAATGAGAACATCGCCTGTGCCGAAGTGCGATGAGCCGGCCGAACCAACGCGTACCCAGCCAGCGATGACGTCAGTGCCGCCCGAATACGTCTGCGACGCCTTCGCGGCGGAGAACACGCCCGCGCCCTCCTTGCGGAGCTTCAGGTTGCCCATCAGCGCGACGGACGAGTTGACGAGCGTAGCGCCATCGGGCACCTCGATGCGCAGCGTTCCCGGCTCGCCATCAGAAGTGTCGGTGACGGCAAAGGCGCCCAATCCCGCGCCAGTTCCGTCAGCGAGGAAGAGCGTGCGTCCCCTGAGGTCGATCACGGAGTCGGACGTGACCTTGGCCAAGTTGAGTCCGCGCAAATCCGCGCCGTCCGCCAGCGTGGCGTTTGCGAACTTGACGCTCGCGCATGCAGGCGGCGTTGTGCCGGCGGGCACTGCGAACACTGTCTCGCCCGCCACCGTGACTGCGGTGTCTGCGTTCGGAACTGCGTCGTCAAGCTCCATGCCGTACGTGTTGAAGCAGCGCCAGTTGGCGGCGTCGGCGAAATCGAGGGGATTCTCGCCCAACCCGATATAGTCGGCGGCGACGGGCAGAACGTCGCTTGCGAGATACACATCTGAGACGCAGCGCACCCAGCCAGTGCGCCCGGGGTCACAGTCTGTTCCCGCCGTAAACGCAGTGCCCGCGCTCGTCTGGAACTGCCCGGTCACCGCGTCGAACATGCCAACCGTTCCCTCCGCGTCAACGGCGGGCACGTAGTCGCGCACCCTGCGCTTCGGCGTGTAGAGCGAGAAGTTCTTGAAATAGCCGTTAATGGTCTGGTCGTACGTGACGAACGAGCCGTCGCTCTTCAGCTTCTCGTTTCTGAACACGTTGACTGTCGGCTTGCCGCCCTCCACGAACTGGCTCAACGTGATTCCGCTGTTCTGCGCCTCTCCGTTCACAATAAGGTTGGTGGCGGAGAAGACCACATGGTAGTCTACGTCCAGAGTGCACTGGCCCGTGAATTGATAGCCCTTGCCCGTGTTGTACTCGCGATCCCATTTGTCGTTGCTGCCGTTTCCGGGATTGTAGTATCTGCATAGCCCGTAGTTGGAGAGCTTGTTGCCGTCCAAGGTAAAAGCGCCGAAGAAGTTCTGGTACATTCCGTTGTTGGCCGTGAGACGTGCGTCGAACTCAGTGATCAGATCGCGCCGAGGGGCGATGCCGGAATCAAAGTAGCCGCCGCCGTCCGAGTGGACGTATTCTACCTCCTTCGCGTATGGCAGGTTCTCCGTCTGCATCAGGAAGAAGCGGAATCTGGCGTTCACGGCCTTCATCCCGTCGGGAACCGTGTACTCATAGGACGTCATGCCAACAGGAACGTCCGCCACCTTGACGAAGGAGCTCCAGTTGTACTTTGACATTCCGGCGTCGTCTGCGCCGTATGCGATGTAGAGCGAATGGGCGGCTGTTCTCCGCCCGCCGAACGTCAGCGTGTAGACGCCTTCGCCTGACGATTCCACATCCATCGTAGGCGCGTCGTTTGCGTCCATCTTCAGCAAATCGCCAAGTTCCATTCCGGCCCTGCCGTTCTCGTAGATGCGGCGGATGTCGTCGTGCGAGAGGCCGCGCGTCCAGAGCGCGAAGTCGTCCACCGCGCCAACGAACTTCTTGCTGTAGTTGCCGTTGCCGTCCTGGCCAATGAAGAACGGGCAGCCGCTTTCAAGCGTGAAGCCGTCGAACGTTCCGCAAGCCCAGCCGAGCGTGCCGTCGCTGCGGCCCTGATAGACGGTGATCACGCCGTCGTCGTTGCGCGTTATGGCGTAGAACGTCCAGAGGGACGCCGCCTCCACGTCGAACGGATAGAAGTCGAGGCGGCCAGATCCCTGCGTCTGGTTGTTCACGCCGCTGCCGAGGTTCACCCCGGCGCCGACGTAGTAGGTGCTGCCGAGCTGCTTTCTCATGCGCGCGGCAAAGATCATGCCTTTGTCCTTTCCTGTCCAGCCCTTGTTGCCGAAAAGAACGGGGTCGTCGTTGGCATTTGCGGACGATGTCTGCTTTGAAATGTCGTACTTCGCCCAGACGACGGCGGTGAAGCTGCGGTTGGAGTCCTCGAACGCAAGCGAGGCGGTGTCGGTACCCGTGAGCTTGAGGTACGACCCGGAGGGGATGTCCAGGGCCTTGCCCACCATGCCGTTTGCAATTAACGCAGGCGCGCCGCCTTCCTCTGGCACAACGGAGCTTCCGGCTGCGGCGTTAGCCGTGGTGGATTCGCTGAACGGCAGATATACGGCAAGTCCGTCGTTGAGAGTGCGCCCTGCCGGCGCCACAGTGCCGTCGCGCAGCGTCGCCTGGAGGTCGTCAACCGCCACGCCGAAGTGCGCGAGCGCGCTCGCCGCAACGTCGAAGTTGTACGGATTGCCCGTGATGCGCCCCTGCGTCACGCCCGTTCCCGAGATGACGATCGGAATCGTATGGGCGTGGCGGCCGGCGGTTATCGTGCCATGCTGATTCGAGTAGCCGCCGTGGTCAGAAGTGACGGCGATGAGCCAGTCCTCGTCCGCGAACGTCGGGCGCGAGGCGATCGCGTTCATGCACGCGCCGATGTAGCCGTCAACCGTCGCGACTGCGGCGCGGTATCCCGCTGACATCGGATAGTAGTATCCGGCGTGCCCTGCGGCGTCAACGGCGTCGATGAAGTAGAGAGTCGCATC
>JAFUDL010000350.1 GCA_017459225.1 Kiritimatiellia bacterium | reverse complement strand
GTGACGAATCTCGACTTCGCGGACGATCTGGTGCGCTCGCACGAGAGGCTGTATGCGTCGGGCGGCGCGCAGAGGCAGGGGCTTCTCTACAGCAACGAAAGGTACTGCGTGTTCGGACAGTGCGACGCGTTCTGTCCACTCCAGGTCATGCAGTCCAAGGACGCGGTGAAGCGGGAGGGCCTGATCACCGACGAACATCTCGCGCTTGGCGCCACCGCGTGGTATGCGGACATCTACGGAAGGTTCTACCGCCGTCTTGCGGAGGGCATAGCGAAGAGCCTGCCGGGGAAGAGGTTGATCGTTCTTCCGTACGCGGGGTGCGTGTATCCGCCTCTGCTGCCGCGCTACAGGCGCCTGCCCGACAACGTGGAGGCGGGAGTGTGCCTCGCGAAGATGCCGCGCTTCATTCGCAATCCCGAGGCGAGGAGGGTGAGCGTGGACATAATGCGCCGCTGGCAGGCCGCCCTCGGTGGGCGCCCCGTGCGCCAGATATGGACGTACAACGCCGGCAACACCTGCTTCGAGCACGCCGTCGCGAACGAGTTTCTTCCAGAGATGATCGCGGCCTTCGGCGACAGTCTCGGCGACGTGGGAATCAACGTAGAGACGGGCATCTACCCGTCGCCAGCTCCGGATTTCGCCGTGTGCCTGCATTTCTACTACGAGACGTACTGCGCCTTCCGGGCGCAGTGGGGCGGAGCCGCCTTCAACCCCGCGGCCGCACTCGACGAGCATTGGCGGCTCTTCTACGGCGAGCGTGGCGGCGAGCTGCTGCGGCAGCTTCACGCAACGCTCATGGACGCCTTCCTCTCTGTCTCGGTGAAGAACGCCCGTTCCGGCTCCACGTATCCGCCAGAGGTTCTTGACGCGATCGCAGCCCGCCTCGACGCAGCACGCCGCTTCTTCAACGACTGCGGAGACGACCTTCTGCGCCGCCGGTTCAGGCTGATGTCGTATCCGCTCGTGTTCGAGCTCGATCGCCAGCGCGGCATTCACGCCGGCACGGTGCAGGAGTCAACCGAGCGCCTGCGCTACATCGCAGGCGACGAATAGCTGAATGCACGAGAAGGGGTCTTGCCATTTCGAGGATGATTTGAGATAATATTCACACGTCTGCAGTGACGAAAAAAGGGAATGCGCAATGCCCAGCAACATCACAATGAAAGACCATCGTTCGCTTTTCCGCCAGCTTCTGGCGGGAATGTACGATGCCGTCCTGATCACGGACCCAAACGGCCACCTCCTCGAGCTCAATCCGCGCGCAAAGGAGTTTCTGCAGTATGAGACGGATGAGGTGATGGACAGCCCCGTAGGGCGATTCATTCCCGGCGTGACGCCCGAGATCGTGCAGCGCATACGCTCCGGACTCGCCCAGGCGCGCCACATGATGATCGACGCGAACTGCCTGCGCAAGGATGGCACCGCGTTCAGCGCCGAGGTTACGGTGAGCCTCATCGACCTGCTCGATCCAGGCGATCTCGTGTTCACCATTCGCAACACGGAGCGTCGCCGCCGCCAGATAGATGCGTTCCGCACGAAGGAGAACGCATATGCCGTGTCGCAGTCCGCGCTCTTTGCATGTTCGGCAGATGGTCGGTTCAAGGCCACCAACGCTGCGTTCCGCGACATGTTCGGCTTCGAGAACGAAGACGACGCGCTCAGGGCGGAGTTCTGCGAGGTCTTCGACGACGAGCCTATGACGGCGCTCTTTGACCGCGCGCTCAAGGGCGAGACGGTAGGCGTGCGTCTCACGGCGCAGGAGGACGACGTGGATTCCCAGGACGTGGAAGTGCAGCTCGCGCCGGACGTCCACGGCAAGAAGACAGTTGGCGTGGTGGGGTCGGTGGTTAGGGTATAGCACATGAAATCTCAGCGTCCAAGCTCATCTGGTCCCGGCCCGCGCGCGCCGAAGTTCTCCACGAACATCGAGCTGCTCAACGTGCAGCGCACGTCTTCGGGCAAGTCGCTGCAGGATTTCCTCTCCGAGCGGCTTGGCCTTTCGCGTCGCGCCGCGAAGGCCGTGATCGACGGGCGCAGCGTATGGGTGAACCGGCGCTGCGTGTGGATAGCCCATCACAAACTCGTCACAGGCGACGTGGTGGAGCTGCCGCGCAACGTTGTGGCCGCGGCGCGCCGCCAGGTGGGGAGCGCAAGGGCCGTTGTGGAGCCTGAGGCCCGCACGCATGTGCGCATCTTGGCCGAGACGCCGCACTACGTCGTGGCCGACAAGCCAGCCGGCGTTCTCGCGAACGCCGATCCGAAGTCTGTCGAGTCCATCCTTCGCGTGCAGCTTAACGAGCCAAACCTCCAGGCTGTGCATCGTCTCGACCGCGACACCACCGGCTGCCTTCTTCTTGCGCGCTCTTTTGCCGCATACCAGGCCGCGGTCGAGGTGTTCAAGACGCGGCGCGTTGAGAAGACGTACCGCGCCATAGTGGCCGGGGCGTTCCCGTATGCGCACCAGAAGATCGACGCGCCGATCGACGACCAGCCTGCCATTTCGTTCGTTACGCGCGAGGCGACGGGCGAGGACGCCTCGTTCCTGCGCGTGCGCATAGAGACGGGACGCACGAACCAGATTCGCCGCCATCTCGCGAGCGTGCGCTATCCCATAGTCGGCGACCGCACGTTCGGACTCAAGCGGGCGCGCGATCCGCGGCTCATGACGGTGCCGCGCCAGATGCTGCATGCGGCGTCCATAAGCATGCCGGATCCAATGCGCCCGGGCGAGATGATCAAGGCGCATTCCCCGCTGCCGGCTGATTTCCGCGCGGCTCTCAGGCTTTTCGGGATGGGGAAGAAGAGGTAGGCGCTTCGGCCAGATCAAGCGTCAGGCGCCAGCTGGGGGCGTCAGGCGATGCCACTGTTGCTGAGGCGGCGATTCTGTAGCCAGGAAGCCATATGACTTCGTTCGAACCTGAGTAGGCGAGAATGGGAAGTGCGGTGCGCAGAGAGGGCGGAACCTTTGCCGTCACGAAGACGTCCTGTAGCTTTCGCGTGTGTCCGTTCATGCCAGTGGGCGCTATGTGGTCGCCTGGAAGCCAGGTGCGCAGTTCGATGGAGCGTTTTGCAATGGCGCTGCGGGCGATTTCGCATGTTGCGGGGAAAGTTCCGATGGACTGCGTGCGCCGTTCGAAGCCTGTTGATGGCGATATCGCGAGCGTGAACTTTGCGGGAGGCTCAACCTTCGGCGTGCGCGGGGATGGCTTTTGGGGGGAGGGGCGCGAGAGCTCTCCGCGGAGAATGGCGGCCGATTTGCAGAGGTGCTCGGTGATGCGCGGATCGAGGTTTTCGCGCAGCCATGGAAGCACCACGTGGCGTACCTTGTTGCGGAGGATCGATGTGTCGGAGTTTGTGGAGTCTTCGCGCCATGTCATGTTTCGCGAGCGGAGGAAGGCGCGGAGGTCGTCGCCGCGGAGGTCGAGAAGCGGGCGGATGAACGTGATGCCGTTGACGCGCGAAATGCGTTTGAGTCCGGCGAGGCCTTCGGGACCCGCCCCGCGGGCGAGGCGGAGGATGAAAGTCTCTGCAACGTCGTCCGCGTGGTGTCCCGTGGCGATGGCGTCCAGCTTCAGGCGGCTCGTCATCTCCGAGAAGAAGTCGAGCCGCACGCGGCGTGCGGCCATTTCGATCGACTCGCCTTTGCGGCGCTTCACCTTGACGCGTGTGGAATGGAAGGGGAGTTTGAAGGCTGCGGCGAGATGGCGGACGTATGCGGCGTCGTCGGCCGAATCGTCGCGGATGCCATGGTCCACATGCAGCACGACGGCCTCGAAGTTGTGTTCGGCCTGAAGTTCGGCCATCAGCACGAGCAAGGCAGAGGAATCGGCTCCGCCTGACACGGCGAGGCCGATGCGCCGGTGGGGTGGCGGGGAATGTGGCTTGGAGCGCGGCATCAGCGTGGATAGCGGCTGGAGGGGGCGCGGCGCTGAGAGGTGGTGCGGCGCGGAACTGATGAGCCGCCGCGTCCTGATGCGACTCGTCCAACGAGGCGGCCGATGAGGGTGAAGAACTGCGTGATCACCGAGTACCAGGTGAGGCGCCTGGGGCGTCTCGGCGCGCGGTATGAATATGGATAGTAGCGTGGCATGTGGAAGATTGTAGCGAATTTTCCCCTTTGCGTCAATTGCCGTGTGCGCAGAGGCTGGAAAATTGGCGCCATGCCAGGAAAAGGCAAAATGCCCGCCGGCAAACTTTCGCACTTGCGGATTGCGCCGGCATGCGTTTTTTTGGTAGAATACACGCAGTGCATAAAACAGAGAGACCTGCAAGTCAATGAAGCATTTGAATTCAAAAGCCCGTATGGCGAGGTAGCAAGGCCATGCGCGGAAAGTTCATAACGTTCGAGGGACCCGAGGGCGGCGGAAAATCGACCCACGTGAAGGATCTCGCGGAACGCCTGCGCGCCGAGGGGCGCACGGTGCTGATGACGCGCGAGCCCGGCGGCACGCGCCTCGCGGAGCTGATACGCGGGCTTGTGCGCGACGAGGTGGACGACCCGCCAGTCACGCGCAGCGAGGTGCTGCTCTTCCTCGCGGCGCGCGCGCAGGTAGTCTCTCAGGTGATCAAGCCCGCCCTTGCACGCGGCGAGTGGGTGCTCTGCGACAGGTTCGCCGACTCCACCTTCGCCTACCAGGGCTACGGACGCGGCATCGACGTGAAGCTGCTGCGCCAGCTCAACGAGTTCGCCACGGAGGGGCTTACGCCCGACCTGACGATCCTGCTCGACGTGCCGCTTGAGGTTTCGCGCGAGCGTCTTGCGGCGCGCCAGGCCGCCACGGCAACCGTGGCGGACAGAATAGAGCAGGCCGGAGAAATGTTCCACAGACGGTTGAGAGATGGCTTTCTGGAGCTTGCCAAGGCGGAGCCGGAGAGGTTCGTAGTGATAGACTCCTCGGGACCGCGCGAAGATGTGTCCAAGAAAGTGCTTGCGGCGGTGCTTCCGCTGGAGGGGAGCTGAGTCATGGCGGGCGGGCATGAACTATGGCTTGCCCCGCTGCGCGGGGTTACGGTGCGCGCGTTTCGCGAGGCCTTCGCCGGGCCAATCGCCGAGGCGGGATTTTCTGGTGCGTTCGCGCCGTTCTTGCCCGCCAACCCCGGGATTCGCGTGACGGACCGGATGCTCGCCGACCTCGTCGATGGCGCTCAAGGCGGATGTCGACTTGTGCCGCAGGTGATCACAAAGCATCCAGACGCGATGCGCGAGCTGCTGAAGGGATTCAAGGGCGCGGGCTTCGCGCGTGCGGACCTCAACGCCGGATGCCCGTTCCCGATGATACGCAGGCGCGGACGCGGCTCAGGGCTCTTCCGAACGCCAGACGTTCTGGATAGACTTCTTGAGGCCGGTTGCGAGGAGATGGGGCCCGGCGCTTTCTCTCTCAAGATACGCCTCGGCCTGGAGCGTCCAGACGAGCTTGCCGCGCTGATGCCGGTCATAAACCGCTACCCGCTCGCTGTTCTCACCATCCACGCCCGCACGGCGAAGCAGATGTACGAGGGCGAATGCGACGTGAAGAGCTTCCGCGACGCGGCGGCGCTCTCGGCGAATCCCGTGATGTACAACGGCGACGTGACGATGCCGCCGCAGGAGGATGCGCCCGCGAAGATGCTGATGGTAGGGCGTTCCTTCGTGCGCAAGCTTGGTGGAAGGGACGACGCGGCGGAGCTGCTCGAGAGGTACATCGACATTTCGTGCAAGGAACTGTGCGGGGATCGTCCTGTGCTCGGGCGCATGAAAGAGCTCCTGGCCTACTGGCGCGAATGGCCACGCTGGCGCCGCCTGTGGCCGGTG